>JAKSBI010000383.1 GCA_022361215.1 Hyphomicrobiales bacterium
GCGAAGGGGCCGTTGAGGCCGGGCGTGGCGCCGATGACGATGCCGAGAACGAGGCCCGCGACGGCCATCCCCATGGGCAGCCAGTCGAAGGCGCCGTCGGCGGTATAGAAGACGTCCAGCACGCCGCGTGCCACGTATTCCAGCGCCAGCTCCATTCAATAATCGGCGTTCGGCGGGAGCTGCACGTTGGTCAGGAGCACGTCGAAAACGAGAACGGAAACGGCCAGCACGGCCAGCACGGTGAGAACCGCGCTCCTGCGCAGCCGGCCTTCGGCCCAGGCGATGAGGCCTGCCGTGATGACGAAGGCGCCGGCGAGATAGCCGACATATTTGTAGGGCGCCGTGTCGACGAGCTGACGGTAGGTCAGCTCCGAGCCGGAAAGCGCGTTCGCCAGCGCCACGACGATCGGGCCGAGCCAGAACATGAGCGCCAGCCCGGCGACCACGATGACATGGAACAGGATCAGAAACACGAGATTTGCACGGGTAAGCCGGCCGGCACTTGCCGACGCCCGGCGGCGAGCGAGCAGTGCCACCAATACCTGGCAGCCGCTCAAAAGCAGGATGGCGACGGTCAGCAGAACGGGGAAGAACGCATCGCCCGGCTCCAGCTTCCCGGCATGGTTGGTTTCCACGAAGCCACCCTTGATGTCGTTGGGAAACCAGACCAGGAGCGCCAGCAGCGCCAACCCGAAGACGACGGCGCCGAACCCGATGTCCCACGGGTCCGGCGCCGCCTTGCCGGTCGGACCGGTGATGCGCACTATTTGGCGACCATCTCGAGAAGCCGCTTGTTCGCCGCGTAGTTCTTCTTCAGGCGCGCGGTCAGCTCATCGCCCGCCAGGACCACCGGGCCCGGCGGATACTGCTTGGAGACGAACTTGGCCGTCTTGGAGTCCGGGTTCGACAGCACCTCGGCAATGGCCTTGGCGATGGTGTCCCGCGCCTCGGTGCTCATGCCCTTCGGGCCGGCGAGGAGAAACTGGAACCCCAGTGACAGATCGATGCCGTAGCCTTTCAGGGTCTTGCCGCCCGGCGCCTGCACCAGGGGCGCGTCCTCCGCCGAAGCGAGAATGACCAGCTCGCCCGCGGCGACAAGGCCACGCTGCACACCGCCGCCCCAGCCGACATTCGCGTCCCTGGCGACGAGAGCGTTGATGGCCGACTTGCCGCCCTTGCCGCGCAAATGATTGACGTCGATCCCGAAATGCTTGGCGACGATCTCCGCGCCGGCCTGCACCTGGCTGCCCCAGTTCGCCCAGACGATCTTCGTGCCGCCCTTGGCCGCGGCGACCATGTCCTCCAGGCTTTTCCAGCCGCTGTCGGCCCGGGCCAGAACGGCCATCTGCGATCCGGCCGTGGTGGTGATGAAGGTGAAGTCGTCGATCGACAGATTGTCGTTCTTGAGGGTCGAGAAATCGAATGTGGTGTTGATGGCAAAGCCGACCGTCTGGCCGTCGGCCGGTGCGTTCTTCAACTGCGCGGCCATCACCGTGCCGCCGCCGCCCGCCTTGTTCTCCGGGATGATACGCCAGCCCTTGAGCTTCTCCAGCTCCTCGGCGAGCGCGCGGCCCTGCGTGTCGGTTCCGCCGCCGGCACCGAAACCGATCCAAAGCTTGATGGGGCCCTTCGGCTGCCACTCGGCATGGGCCGGGCCCGCTAGCAGCCCGACCGCCATCGCCATGGTCAATAGACGTCGCATCATCTCACTCTCCATTTCATACGCTTTCTCTCCCAAGAGGCCGGCCGGCCGTTCCGCGGCGCCAGCCCGATCTCGGATCCGGCCAAACCGCTGCAAGATCAGAGCGTTCGACCATTCGCGATGACACGATGTGCCAAGAAGCGTCAACCGGAACTTTCAACAAGCTCTTATCCCATTCCGCGAGCGCCTGCCGCCACCTGGATGACACTACGCCGCCCCCGCCGGTCCGGTTCAGAACACTTGGATTTGCCGCCCCGACGAGGCCATCATGGACGTCGGTCGGGGTCAAACACCCCTCAAGACGCTATAGATTCCCTGGAGACAAGGCGGATCGCCATGGACAGGCTGGCTCGGCTCAACGACGACATGCTGCCCTTTGCAGCCCATTTGGGCATACGCTTTGTTGCCGCCGAGCCCGACCGGGTGGTCGCGGAGCTGACGGTCGACGACGCGCTGTGCACACGTCCGGCGGTTGCCCATGGCGGCGTGCTGATGGCTTTCGCCGATACGCTGGGCGCGGCCGGCACCATCCTCAACCTGCCGGACGGCAGCCGAACGACCACCATCGAGAGCAAGACCAACTTTCTGGCCGCAGCTCCGGTCGGCTCGGTGATCACCGGCGAGGCGACACCGGTCCACCGCGGCCGAACGACCATGGTGTGGCAGACGCGCGTGACGACGGAAGACGGGCGCCTCGCCGCCCTGGTGACACAAACGCAACTGGTGCTGCCGGCCCCGTAACCGAAGCCTGAGGCGCAGACGAGAGGCTGCCTCGGTGCCTCGCGCAACAGACGACGGCCCCGTCACATTGGCGAATGGTGACGGGGCCGTACCGGGTCGTCTGCAGAGCGTGTCTTGGGAGGAAGCTCTGCCCTTCAATCCTAAAGCGCATCGTTTAAAACGCATGTGACAAAAGCCGTACATGATCTTCCCTTGCCGGGGACAACGGCCAACCGCGCCGAGCGGATCGAAGTCCCCGTGACAGGAGATAGGCAGCATGACAAAGCGAGGACGGGATGCCTGAAACGTCAAACCCGCAGGCGATCGAGATTACCGAGCGCCTGAAAGAGATGGTCGCACGCACGGGCGCCGAGCTCTATGGCGGCGAAGCGGTCACGCAGGAGCAGCACGCCCTGCAATGCGCGCAATTGGCGGAGGACGAAGACGCACCGCCGGCGCTCATCGTCGCTGCCCTGCTGCACGATATCGGCCACCTGTTCGAGGAGACCTTCGAGCTGGGCCTCGAACAGCATGAGGATCTGTTTCACGAGGACCTGGGCGAAAAACTCCTGGCGCAATGGTTCGGGCCGGAGGTCACGGAACCCGTCCGCCTGCATGTCGCCGCCAAGCGCTACCTGTGCGCCGTCGACAAGACCTACGCAGACACGCTGTCGCCGGCCTCTCAGCATTCGATGATGCTGCAAGGCGGGCCGATGTCGCCCGAGGACGTCGCCGCTTTCGAAAGCGAGCGATTTTCAGAGGACGCGGTTCGGCTGCGTCGCTGGGATGACCGCGGCAAGGATCCGGCGATGAAGACCGCCGATCTCGAGCACTTTCTTGGCTACGTCGCCAGGTGCGCAAAGCCGGCACCCGTGGCCTGACCCGACTCGCGGCTAAGAGCCGTCCTGACCGAAGTCCGACCAGCTGCGCTTCGACCGGCGGTGACGCGGCCGCTCGCGATAGCGATAGCGGCGGTCGCGCACCTCGTAGAACTGCCGGCCGAACAGCCAGCGCCCGCGGGGATCGCCGTCGGCATACCAGCCGGCGACCCGCGGCTCGGTCCCCATCAGGGACGAGCCCAGGAAGCCGGAATAGCCGGCGACGCTGTAGTGGTTGACGCGCGCGCGCCGGAAAGCGGCGACCCTCTGCAGGCGTGGCTTGAAGCCCGGGTCCTTGCGCCGCGCCTCATTCATGAAGCCGCGCCAGATCAGCGTCGGCAGGTTGCCGCCGGTGACGCGCCGCATGGGGCTGTTGTCGTCGTTGCCGACCCAGACGCCGACCACCAGATTGCCCGCAAAGCCGATGAACCAGGCGTCCCGGTAGTTCTGACTGGTGCCGGTCTTGCCGTAGGAGGGGATCGGGAGCCGGGCGGCGCGCCCCGTGCCGTGCTGCACGGTCGCGGACAGGAAATGCCTCATGGAGGCGCCCGCCGTCAGCCGCCACTTGCCTGCGCCCTTCGGCGGGCGACCGACACCCTTCGCCCCCGCGCCCAGGCCGACGATGCCCCACGGCTTGACGGGATAGGCGTCCGCAGCGAAGGCCGCATAGGCGGAGGTCAGTTGCAGCAGGGTCACCTCGGAGGTACCCAAAGCGATGCTAGGTCCGGGCCTGAGCGGCGTCTCGATCCCGAGCTCGCGGGCGGCGTTGACCACGTCGGCACGGCCGACCGCTTCCGACAGCCGGACCGCAACCGTGTTGATCGACGACGAAAAGGCCTGCTGGAGGGTCACGATCCCGCGGTATCTGTGCGAGTAGTTCTCCGGGCTCCATTCGCCGATGGTGATCGGCTCGTCGCTCGCCAGCATATCCGGCGTGGCGCCGGCCCTGAGGGCGGCCAGATAGACGAACGACTTGAAGGACGATCCCGGCTGACGCAGCGCCTGGGTCGCCCGGTTGAACTGGCTGTTCTTGTGATCCACGCCCCCGACGAGCGCGACCACGCGACCGTCCGGCCGCATCGCCACCAGCGCCGCCTGGCTGGCTCTGCGCCCGCGCGAGGATCGGCGCATGACATCGGCCACAGCGCGCTCAGCCATGCGCTGCAATCTGGGATCGAAGCTCGTGCGCACCGGCAACGGCGTCATGTCGCCGTCCTTCGGCAACTTCACGGTCTCCGCGATCCAGTCGGCGTAGTAAGCGCCCGACGGGCGCTCCTTCTCGGGACGGCGCTCGGCGGGCTCGATCCGGTCGAGCTCTTCGGCGCTCAGCCGGCCATCCTCGACCATCGCCTTCAGGACCAGCCTCTCGCGCTCACGCAGCGCCACCAGATTGCCGGCCAGATCCGTCGGGGACTTCAACAAGGCGACGAGATGCGCGGACTGGGCCACCGTCAGCTTGCCGACGGGCCGGTCGAAATAGTGCCTGGCCGCGGCACGCAGGCCGTAACAGCCCTTGCCGAAATAAGCGGCGCTCAGATAGCGCTCCAGGATCTGGTCCTTGCTCAGCGACAGCTCCAGCCGGAGCGCGATCACGGCCTCCTCCAGCTTGCGTCCGTAGGACTTGGCGCTGGAAAGATAGGAGATCTTGGCAAGCTGCTGGGTGATCGTGCTCCCGCCCTGCACGATCCGCTTCGCCTTGTAGTTGAAGAGAGCGGCACGAAGCACGCCGCGCGGATCGATGCCGAAATGGCTGTAGAAGCGGCGATCCTCCATCGCCAGGAGCGCATCCACGAAATGCGTGGGCACGTCCTGGAGCGTGACGGGCGCGTCGAAACACCCTCCCCGGCGCGCAAAGGGCCGACCCGTGGACGTCAACAGGATCAGCTCGCGCTTCGTCGGCACCTCCTGGGTCTTATGGAGCGGGTAGCTCTCGGACGGCGACGGAAACAGGTGCATGCCGGCGAAGAGCGCGCCGGCCGAAAGCGGCACCGCAAGGGTGAGCGCCATCGAAAGCAGATTGAGCGTCGCCGATTCAAGACGGAGGCGGCGTCGGCGTTCGGGCTTGCGCGGGACGAGGAGTTCGGGCGGTAACACTGAACATTCTCCCGATGCTTCGGAAGGCACGATACACTTAACCAGGAGTCCCCGGTCGACACCCAGCCCTGCGCCGAATGTGGCAATTTCTGAGCCCCAACGCAATACGACGGGTTCATCAGAGTTTTGCGACAGCCCGTCCCGGCGTCGATCCGAGGTCTTGGAGGCCTAAAGCATGTCTCCCGAAAGTGGGTACCGGTTTCGGGAGACATGCTTCGACAAAGAGCGAGAGCAATGGCGCGCATCAGAATGATCGCGACAGGCTTTAGGGCCTGTTTGAGACTTGAGGGGGGGGGGGGCAGCGATGTCGCGGATCTCTCGGGTCCAAAATGTGAATCTCAACAGACCCTAGTGCCTCACCGCCAGTTCGAGGTTCTTCGCCTGGTTGAAGTTCGCCTCTCCCTCGAGGTCAATCAGCTTGGCGGAATCCACATCCGCCTTGCTGAAATTCGCGCCGCCGACACGCGCGCCCGTGAGATTGGCCCCGTCCAGTTGTGCGCTCGTCAGGTTGGCCCCGGTCAGGTCGGCGCCGCTGAGGTTGGCAAACTCCAGAACCGCATGCGCCAGATCGGCCTTGGAGAAATCTGCGCCCGCAAGGTTGGCCGACTTCAAGACGCCCCCCATCAACCCCATGGACTGGTTGCGCATGTCCGCGGCCAGATTGGCGCCGACGAGTTTTGCCCCCTGGAGGCTCGCCTTGGTCAGGTTCGCGGCCACCCGGGCGCCTCTCAGATCGGCGCCATCGAGCGTCGCCCCGATGAGCTGGGCCTGGAACAGGCTCGCCTTGGCGAGCGTAGCGCGCGTGAGGTCGGCGCTCAGCATCCAGGCCTGATCGAGCACGGCGCCGGTGAGGTTGGCGCCCTTCAGGTTCGCCTTGTTCAGCCTTGCCGCTCGAAAAACGGCGCCCGACAGATCTAGAGCGGAGAGGTTGAGGCCGTTCAGGCTGGCGTTGGTGAAGTCGGCCGGCTTGTCGGCGGTGGCGGCGGCCAGGCGCGCCTCGACCTGGGCCCGGGTCAGCTCGGCCTCGGTCATCGCCGGCGACGACAGGTTCACGTGGCGCATCATGTCCTGGCCAAGCGTCGCAACGGGAAGGGCCGCCAGGAGGGCCGCAGCCAAAGCGGCAGTGGACACGGGTCTCATCGGAAAGTCTCCTTTCGATCCGGCGTCACGGTCCCGATCGTAGCCGAAACCGCGGCACAAGGAGAGACCGCCCTCGCCGACGACGTCGAGGCTCTCCGCGACGAGGGTCGAGACCGCGTCTTCCGGTTTCGACGATGCTCCCGAAGCCTCCGTTAAGACTTTTGAAAGTCGCCGTATTGAGAGCAGAAATCCAGGCCCGGTGGGCGATTGCGCAGCCGGATCCCAATTCTACTCAAATCCGAATCAATTTGAGCGACCCGAATTGAAGCGAAATTAAAAGCCCACTGATAGCGTTCCCACCGTTAGCAAACGTGCAACGTCCTGATCCGGCTCTTCAGCGAGATAGGATGCGCCAACATGTCTTCGACTCGGAATTGGCCCATAAAGCCGCTGTCTCTCGATGAGTTCAGCATCGTCAAGATCATCTATCTGGCCTTGCTCGCTTATCTCGTGTTTCTGACCGGAATGGAGCATTTTTCGAAATCGGCCGTCTATGGCGAGAACACCATCGCCACGACCCTGAAGCTGATTTTCCCCTTTGTCCTGATTGCCTGGATTGCGCAGGTCTTCAGCCGGATCAGAAAGAAGAACCGGTCCTTGACCTCGGAAAACCAGTTTCTGTCGAAGGCGCAATATCAGGATCGGAAGATGGCCATGCTCGGCGAGATCGGCCAGCTGATCCACGCCTGCCAGAGCTTCGACGAAGTCTACACCGTCGCGAGCGAGCGCTTCGGGCATGCCTGTCCAAACACATCCGGCGTCCTCTATCTCATGAGCGATGCCGGCGATGCGCTCGAGAAGGTCATGCAATGGGGCGACGTCGACCCGCACGAAGAGAGCTTCGCTCCCAACGAGTGCTGGGCCCTGCGCTGCGGTCGTGCACATCATGTGAACGGACGGGCGGACACGGTTGCCTGCCAGCATGTCGCCGCAGATGAAGCCGATTGGCATATCTGCTTGCCGCTGACCGCGCAGACCGGCGCTGTCGGCGTGTTGACCGTCCGCGGACAACGCCAAGCATCTCACACCGGCGATGCCGACGACTGGAATGAGGACGACCAGATCCCGTTCTATACCAAGGTTGCGGAGATCCTCGCTCTGGCGACCGCAAACCTGCGGGTGCGCGAGACGCTTCTCGGCCAGGCGATCAGGGATCCTCTGACACAGCTCTTCAACCGGCGCTACTTCCTCGAGACGTTCCCGCGCGAGCTAAACCGGGTTGCCCGGTCGAACGAACTGCTGTCCCTTGCCATCCTCGATATCGATCACTTCAAGCGTTTCAACGACACCTACGGTCACGATGCCGGCGACGCGGTCCTTCGTGCGGTCGCCAGCGTTTTGAAGGATCAGACACGGCTCGCCGATATCGCCTGCCGATACGGGGGCGAGGAGTTCGTGCTGGTGTTTCCGGGGATGGGCCCGGAGGACATGGTCCGCCGCATCCAAGCCGTGCGGGAGCAAATCGAAGCCCTCAAGATCGTGCACGCCGGGCAGCCGCTGGAAACGGTCACCATCTCCGCCGGCATTGCCGTCTATCCTCACGACGCCGCGGACATGGACGCGCTCATCACGGTCGCCGATCAAGCGCTTTATCAATCCAAGGCTGCCGGGCGCAATCGGGCGACGCTGTCTCCGGTCTCGCAAGGCATGACCGCCCACGCGCCGGACGACCTCGCCGACTATGAGTCCGATGCCGTCACGGCGCAGAGCAGCTTGTTGCGAATAGCGGATCACCATCGCTCGAAGGCCATCAACTAGCCGCCGCTCGACGGCCACATCGCATGCGGTGTTGCACATCGATCACATGAACAGAGAAAAACGGGCCGGCGGATCAGGAATTGCATGACACCGACGCTAGCAGGAGTTGAGTTATAGTATAGGGTACAACGAGTGATTCGCGACACGTCTCTTTGTCGCCGCTAAGAAGCGCGAGCGATGACCGCACGCGCCGTCCCTTCAATACCAGAGGTTCCGCATACGAATACAGAGGGGCTAAAACAGGGGGCTGGCACTGGGGGAAAGTGCCAGAAGAAAGATGTGGAAAGCGCTGATCGTTATGTTCGTAGCGTTCAGTTCACCACCGCCGGGCTACAAGTTTGTCCCTCCGCCCGGAATGATCTTCGGCGAAATGCCCGAGGTCTTCGTTAGCGAAGCCGATTGCAAGTCCTTCATCGAGGCCCGGCGAAAGAAAATCGAAGCGGGCATCGTCGACGCCAGCAAGGCGCCCAACGGCATGGAAATCGTCACGCACGACCTCACCTGCATCGAGGACCGGGACGGCCAGCTCACATAGCCGCATCCGTTGCTCATTGGTCCAAGAGGAGTATTTTGATCCCGGTCATCGTCGGCAGGCCGCGAGATCGCAACCGACGACATCGGTTTCACGGCCCTGCCTCGGGTGAGCTCACGAGCAGGTTCAATGACTCTTACCGGCGGGAACTTTTTTGGCGCGGCAACGCTGCGCGTGTTGTTTGTGGGTTTCTAGGCGAGGTGCCTGTCGAAAGCCATGCCCCTAGCGCCGACAAGCTGAGACGATTTCGGACGGCTTCACGAAAGCCAAATTGATTGTCTTAATTCGTTTTGATAAAATATTTCTATCTAAATATCCCGAGTCAGCGAATGCATGCGTATCAGAAACCTCGATACCTTCTATTGGATTGCAAGCCTCGGTAGCTTTCGGGCTGCAGCGGAAAAATTACATCTAACTCAGCCGGCGATATCGGCGCGCATTCAGGTTCTCGAGCAGGATCTGGGTGCCGAGGTGTTTGTGCGTGAGCTTAAGAAGGCAGAGCTGACGCCGGCCGGCCGTAAGCTGCTCGGGTTTGCGGAGCGCTTGATGGCGCTCGAACAAGACGTCCTTTCCGCTTTCGCCGATACGTCGAAAATCGAGCAGACGATCCGGGTTGGGGCATCGGAAACCATCGTTTCGACCTGGCTCCCCGATTTCATGTGCAGCCTAAGCCAATCTCGCAAAAATCTATCCTTCGATTTGCGCGTCGACACCACAGACAACCTTCGAAACTCTTTGGTTTCGCGAGATATCGATTTGGCATTCTTGATGGGGCCGGTAGCCGAAGTTAGCGTCGCCAATCACGATATATGCAAATATGAGATGATGTTTGCTGCGCATGCTGATTTAGCAAGATTGCACGACACTTGGCGCCTCCCGGAAATCGCCCAATATCCAGTCTTGACATTTGCGGCCAACACGAAGCCAAGCAGACAGATAAGAGAGATGCTTGCTCCGTTCTGCAATGGCTCTCCCAATATGACGACATCCGCATCGTTGGGGGCGATCATTCGGCTTGCAGCATCTGGAATGGGTATCTGCGCCGTGCCCAAGGCGGCGATTGACATCGAGTTGCGGGATGGAACCTTGGTTGCCTTGGCAACCCGTGCAGAGTTGCCGACAATCTCCTTCACGGCGTCCTATGTGTCCGCCAGCCCCATCGCTGGCTTGATCGCTGCGATCATCAGCGAGGTGATCGATTTTCTGGAGGGTCGCGCGATAAAAAATATCTATCAAAATTGAAAAATTAATTCGATTTGATTTTTGTTTGCGCTTCCCATTCTATGTATGAATGGGAAGGTGTCTCTTGTGGAAACATTGCAAACAGCGAATGCGAGCGAAACCGTAAGACGGCAAGCCCGCAGTGGCCAGCTTGCCGGACAGACGGCAGGACGGGCACCGGGTTTTCTGCAGGGCAATATCGTAATACTTCCCAAGAAGTACGCTTGCGATTTTCTTATCTATTGCAGAAACAACCCGAAACCTTGCCCGATCATCGGCGTGGCTGGACCCGGTTCAGCGAGCATCCCCACCCTCGGCAACGATTTGGATATCCGTACCGACATTCCAAAGTACCGGGTCTACGAAGACGGACGGCTGAGCACTGAACTCTGCGACATATCCGACCTGTGGTCCGCCGATCTCGTAACGTTCGTTCTGGGATGCTCCTTCACATTCGAAGAAGCGCTGATGCGCGCAGGATACCCCGTTCGCCATATCGCGCTTGGATGCAATGTCCCGATGTTCAAGACCAACATCGAGACGATGCCTGGGGGCATATTCAACGGCCCCATGGTCGTGACCATGCGCTCTTTTCCGGAAGAGCAGATTCCCGCCGTCTTCGACCTTGCTGCACGGTATCCCCATGCCCACGGAACACCCATTTTCTGGGGAGACCCGGAAATGATCGGCATCTCCGATCTTCAGTCTCCCGACTATGGCGATGCCGTCGGCATCCCCAATGACGAGATACCCGTTTTTTGGGCCTGTGGAGTGACGCCGCAGGCGGCAATCGAGCGGGCGCAACCCGAACTGTGCATCACCCATGCGCCCGGCTGCATGCTGGTCACGGATGTCCCTTCGATACAAGCGCCGACCGTAGACGCCCCGCTTTCGCAGTTTTGGCCGATCGGCCGCCACCAACAGGGAGAACGACTATGAAGAGAACACTACTGACATTTGCAGCTCTTGCCGCGCTGAGCGTGCCGGCTGCGGCCGAGGACTTGTCCGTGGTCGGCAGTTGGTCCGGCCTGCCGCTTCACAAACAGTTCGAAGCGCCGTTCTGGTCCGAGACGCTGCCGAAAGCGTCCGGTGGAAAGTTGAACGTTTCCTTGACCACCCACAATCAGATGAACCTGGGCGTTGGCGATGTCTTCCGGCTGCTCGGCGATGGCGTATACGACGTGGCTATGACGGTTGCCGACTATGCCGTCGCGGACGCTCCGGAGTTGGAGGGGCTTGATGTGCCGCTTCTTGCGCTTACCGCAGATGAGGCGCGGAAAATGGTCGACGCGGCCCGTCCAATGGTCGCGGACATCTACAAGACGCGCTTCAACAGCCATGTTCTCGCGATCGCGCCGTACCCGCCACAGGTCGTATTCTGCAATAAGGAGATCAAGGACCTGGATAGCTTGAAAGGGCTGAAGGTTCGGGCCTCGGGTCGGATGACGGCGAAGTTCCTGGAAGCTCTTGGCGCTGAAGGTGTGAATGTGAACTTTGCAGAGGTTCCCGGCGCTCTTCAGAAAGGGGTTGTCGATTGCGCCGTCACCGGTGCCGGATCCGGCTACAGTGCGGGATGGTGGGAAGTGTCGACACATCTTCTTCCGATTCCCCTGGGCGGCTGGGACTCGGTCGTGACCGCGGTGAATCTCGACAAATGGAACAGTCTGGGTGCCGAAACCCGGGCGCTTATCGAAAGCAAGATAAAGACGGACTTCGAAGATCCCGCCTGGTCCGTCGCACAAGGCGCCCTGGTGAACGATATCGCTTGCCTGACAGGTAATAGCGAGTGTGCGTCGGGCGAAACCCGCTCCATGACGCTTGTGGAGGTCTCTCAAGCGGACTTCGATAAGGCCCGATCCATTCTCGAAGGTGAAGTCCTTCCGGAATGGGCGAAACGCGCAGGTTCGGAATGGGCCGAGCGTTGGAACTCGTCTGTTGGGAAAACAGTCGGCGTCACCGTGTCGGCCAAATAACGAACTCCAAAGACGTGGAGGGGATCTCAATGGCGCAAAGAACATTGGCCTTGATGAAACGACTCAATCGGTGGGTAGCGATGCTGATAGGTGCTTTGCTGCTTCTCTGTGCGGTTTTCATTTTGGCCGAGATTGTCATACGCCAGTTGGGGTCTTCTCTCGGAGGAACCGACGAGATCAGTGGATACGTCATGGCCATCGTGACGTCTTGGGGGATGGGATTTGCACTCCTTGAGCTCAGCCATGTACGGATCGACATAATCCGAGGACGGGTCAACGCATTGGCGCGATCGCTGTTCGACCTGTTCTCAATGGCGATCCTGTCGATAACGATAACAATAATCGCGTTTCGCTGCTGGCCCGTTGTCGAGCGGTCATTGGCAAACGGATCTCGAGCCAACACGCCGTTGGAGACACCTCTTGCACTCGTGCAGATCCCCTGGTTCGCCGGCTGGGTCTGGTTTGCATGTGTCGCGTTGCTCACATTCCTCGCAGGCTTTCTCCTCGTGCTGCGCGGTGAGTACTCCGAATCCGAGGCTGCCATCGGCACGTTCGGTGAAGAGAAGGCCGGCCAATGATTGGAGCCGTGTCAATCGGGCTGCTTGCGCTGCTCACCCTCTCGATCCCCGTCGGCATCGTCCTCTTTCTTCTTGGATTTGGGGTCGACGCATTTTTCAGTCCGTTTCCGCTCACCAAGGGGCTCGGCAGCCTTGTGTGGTCGACGTCGAATAATGCCACTTTGATCGCGATCCCCTTCTTTGTCCTGCTTGGCGAAATCCTGGTCCGGAGCGGTGTCGCGACCCGCACCTATGCAGCTCTTGACCGCTGGGTCTCCTGGTTGCCGGGCGGACTGGTGCATGCAAACGTCGCCACGTCGACGATGTTCTCGGCCATATCGGGCTCTTCTGTCGCTACGGCTGCCACCGTAGCGACCGTAGCCATGCCGCAAGCACAGAAGCTTGGCTACGATCCGAAGCTGTTTTCCGGTGCCATTGCGGCAGGTGGCACCTTGGGAATAATGATCCCGCCATCCATCAACCTGATCGTATATGGCTTTCTAACTCAGTCATCGATCCCACAGCTGTTTCTGGCGGGTCTCGTGCCAGGCCTATTGCTTGCCCTTGGCTTCATGGCGATCACAGCGCTGATCTGCTTCGTCCGACCCGAGTTGGGTGGAACACGTCGCTTCTTCAGAGTCGCGGAAATGTTGCGCGCCTTGGTGCAACTGGTGCCGATCGTCGTTTTGTTCGGAGCCATAGTCGGGACGATATACAAGGGCTGGGCGACTCCGACAGAAGCGGCCGCCGTTGGCGTTGCAGGCGCATTCGTTATCGCGGCGTTCTTAGGCGGTGTTTCCATTCAGATGGTCAGCGAGAGTATCGTAGGCACGATCAAGATCACTTCCATGATCATGCTGATCGTGACTGGCGCATCCTTTCTGAACTTCACTCTGGCGTCAGCGGGTTTGGGGGCGGAGTTGAAGTCTTTGCTCGACGGACTGGGGCTTTCACCATTGATGACGATCTTGGTGGTGGTCTGCGTTTACATCGTCCTGGGCCTCTTCATCGAAACCTTGTCGCTGATGGTGGTGACCATTCCGATCATTGTGCCGCTCGTCGTCGCGCAAGGCTACGATGTGATTTGGTTCGGAATCCTGATGATCGTTCTCATCGAGATGGCGCTTATATCGCCGCCCGTCGGCTTAAACCTTTATGTCGTGCAGGGCGCGCGCAAGAGCGGAAAAATAGGCGACGTGATGTTAGGCGTCATTCCCTATGTGATCGCGATGCTGGTGATGGTTGCAGCCCTGATCTCCTTTCCGGAGATTGCGCTCTTCCTGCCTGCAGCCTTGCAATAGCAATCCCAGGGTTTTTCCGATGCGTACTTTTCACACCCGGCCACTCATACCGTTAGGGGGCATTTTCTGGCGGGGGTGATCGCCGCTTGCAGACAAGCGTCCGGGAGCCGTGAAGCGCATTGTCGTTCGCCAGATTCAGGTTTTCGCCGCTCCCGCGGACGGCACACACAGCCCGGCAAACCTCGGAATGGCTTAGGAGCAATAGCGGTGCCGATGGCACCGGGTGCGCCGATGACAATGATAGCGCCCGCGGTGGTAGTGGCAGCTCCGGCGCCGGTGACAGTGCCGGCGTCCGTAGCGGCAATGGCGATGGATGACCCGGCCCGCGACATATCCGACGACCGCGCCCGCCACGAACGCGCCGCCGCTGCTGGCTTCGGCGGTGCGCACCTTGCCCAAGCCAAGCCCCATGGCCATCGCCCCCGCCATGATCAGCGTCAGAACTGATCTCATGACAGCCTCGCCCTCTATTCGATGTCCGTGTGCTGCAAACATCCGCCAGCAATGCGTCGGTTGGAAGACCACGAGACGCCGGGCCGCACAGAGCCGCAACGGCGCGACCACGGACCAGGATTAACAGTTCGTTAACCCCGATCTGAAACGGTCGTCAGGCAGATGTGGCGCTCTACCGCCGCAGCGCAACGTACTCCAAGTCTCTCGACGCGAACGACTTGCCCGCTCTGTGCTGCGCCGGCTCGCTCACAACGCCGACCATGGGCCCCGACGATGCATCCCAGGATCAAGGCTCGCTATCTCGCCAATCTCGAAGCCAAGAGAGTGCAGGCGCTTGACGAACAGGCCCTTCTCGCCGCCGATCTGAGATCGGTCCTGATCGACACGATCGGGCTGATCGACCGCTACAAGGCGTCGAAGAAACTCAACGTGCCCGAGTTCATCCCCTCGGCCTACAAGGCCATACAGAAACGCGTTGAAATGCTGGAGCTCGACTCGATCGAGCACCTGCGGGATGCCCATGCCATCAGGAGCGAGCTGAATATCGTCAACGACCTGCTGGCGGCGCACTTCCGCATCTGCCATGCCCGCTCGGAACTCGCGAGCAGACAGAAGCGGCACGCGCGCGGTTAGCGTGGGACCCGCAGCGTCCGCTTGATCGCCAGGAGAACGTTGGTGCGATTGTACCGCCAGCGGTAGCCGATCCCGAAGTCGATGGGCACCGCGCGGGGCCTGGCGAAGAGCCTCTGCATGCGCGGCTGATAATGCTGCGCGAAGATCTCGATCGGTCCGAGATACTGTCCGAAGGGATGGAGCGCCCATCTCGTCTCGTCGAAAAAGCGCACCGGAATCGCGGAGTCGTCCTGCACGATGGCCGCGCTGTGCTCGAGGAGAAACGCGCGCGCCAGCGAGAACGACCGGCCGTGCAGGAGATAAGACGCGCTCTTGATCAGACTGTCCGCCGGACCGAGGGCCCTGCAGAAGGCGCGCAGGCCGCTCGCCTTCAGGCCGCCATTGGAAAGATCGGTGCGGAAATAGTAGAGCGTCCGCCGCACCCCGTCGCCGCTGGAGAAGACGATCTTCACGCCCGGCGCGCTGCGCTTGCCAGCCCCTGCCCTGCGCGGGCCGACCGTGCCGTCGGGTTTCAGGGCGACGAACTGGACCTGGTGGATCGTCTTGCCGGCACGCGCCAGGAACACGTAGAGGACCGGCAAGGCGCCGCGAAGCGTTCCGGTGCTGAGATCAGTTTTCATCTCCTTGGTGATGAAGAAGCTGAAGGTCAGCACCGACTGCATCGAGCCGCGCAGCTCCTGCAGCGCAAGCGCGCGGGCGCCGCGCGAGAGGCGCATCACGTCTGGGATGGGACCGACCGGTTCGAGCGCGGTGAGCACATAGGTGGTGGCGTTGGGGTAGAACGCGTCCGCGTAGAGGAAATCCGGCCCGCTGAACATGTAGAGCATGAGCTGGCGATGGCCCGGCAGATGCTGCCTCGACCAGGCACGGATGCGAGAGAGCTGGTTCTTCTGCAGCCGCTGCCAGGCCTGATCCAGGACCGCGGCGTGCCGGACCCAGGCCTGATGCCGCGTCAGCCGGGCAAGCGGCGAAGCGCCGGAGGGCGGCAGCCCGGCGAGATACCGCGCCGTATCGTTCGGGCTCTGGGCCGCGGCGGGCACGAACGCTGCAGACCAAATCAGGAGAAGAGCGATGAGGAGGGCTACTGCCGGCGCCATCGGCCTGTGGACGCTATTCACCGGTTACAGCTCCTTGCGATGCCGATCGCGGCGCGAGCCTGGATAAGAGCCAATAGACGAGCAGACCGGCGAGCAAGGTGGCAAGCCCTGCCAGAGACTGCACCGGCCTTTCGACGACCAGATAGATCATCATGAACAGGGCCACGGCCAGGAAGATGATCGGTGTCACGGGAGACCCCCAGGTCCGATAGGGCCTTGGCAGCTCGGGCCGGGTCCGGCGTAGGAAGACGACCCCGAGCACCGTCAGAAACGACCACAGGATTAGGCTGAACTGGATGTATTCGAGCACGTTCTCGAAGCTCTGCGTCAGAAGCGGGTCCGCGGCACCAGGACGTCATAGGGAAACGGCAATGCCTCGAAGGCCACGAGCCGCGTCAGAGATCGAGCCATAGGCAGCGGGCGCAGCGCTTCCGGCCGCGCGGGGCTCACGGCCGGCGCTTCGCGCGGAGTGGGCGGAGCCGCCTGGCGCTCCGGCTTGGCGGGCCGTTGCGGTTCCGCGCGGATCGCGGGCGCCTCCAGCCGGCCCTGATCACGGCTGGACGCCACCACCGGGCCGGTCGGCATCGAGATAGGCCGATACCAGAAAGAACCCTGTCGCAAATGCCGTCATCAGGCCTGCGGCAAATGGAAGATGTCGCAGCATTCCCTCGATCCGATGCCGCGGCGCCCGCCGTCTTGGATCTGTGCCCGGCGGTCTTCTTGGCGCAACGCGCGTTCGTCCCATGTACCGAGGCCAAGCATAATGCCCAAAATGTCAATAAATTGGGCGCGTCCAAACAGGGTAAACACGCGGCATGCGATCAAGTTGCGCCGAGCGGCAAATCGCCTTCATTCCGTGCCAAGTTAAAATCACCGTGCCAACTTAAGATCACGATCTGTGCCAATCTAAGACCACGATCACGATAGAGAGAGCCAGAACGATGAGAGCGGCAACGACGGTATCCGACGGTTTGGCACGGAGAAGCGCTCACAGCCGAGCGTTTACGCAACTGCCGCGCACGAGCCTCGCCATAGCATTGGCGTCCCTGATGGTCGTCGGCGCGGCAGAGCGCTCCACCGCCGCGCCGGACACACCCGGCGGCAAGCCCCAGCAGACCGGCGCGTGCAGCGCAGTCGGCGCTTGGGTCGACGGGCGGACGGGGGCACCCCTGGAGCACGGCGCGCTGATCGCCGGCCTGGTCCAGCGGCCCGTCGTGCTTCTCGGCGAGACCCATGACAATGCCGAGCACCATCGCTGGCAGCTTCACACCCTCGCGGCCCTGCATGGCCGCGCCCGCAAGCTGGTGATCGGCTTCGAGATGTTCCCGCGCCGGGTACAGCCCGTCCTCGATCGCTGGATCGAGGGCGATCTGACGGCGAAGGCCTTCTTGAAGGCGGTGGACTGGCGCCGGGTTTGGGGGTTCGATCCCGGCCTCTACATGCCGCTCTTCAACTTCGCACGCATGCACCGCATCCCCATGGTCGCCCTCAATGTCGATCGCTCGCTGGTCTCGCGCGTCGGCGCCGAGGGATGGGACGCCGTGCCCAAGGACGAGCGGGAGGGACTGAGCGACCCCGCACCCGCCAGCCCGGCCTATCGGCGCGCCCTGGCCGAGGTGTTTCTGCAGAAGCAGGCGCTCCAGGCCGCCCAAGCGCAGCCAGGAAAGCCGGCGACACCGAAGCCCGACACGCCCCCGTCGGACAACGCGATTGCCACGGTCTTGAAGGACCCGGACTTCAAGCGCTTTGTCGCGGCTCAGCTCACCTGGGACCGCGCCATGGCCGAAGGCCTGGCTGCGGCACGGCGTGGCGACAGCGACGCCGTGGTCGTGGGCGTGATGGGCAGCGGACACGTCTCCTATTTTCACGGCGTCCCGCATCAGCTCGACGACCTGGGCGTCGACGGCAGTGCGGTACTGATACCGGAAGAGGCCGGGCCGGCCTGCGAGAAGCTGGGCGTGGACTACGCCGACGCTCTGTTCACCGTGACGTCCGGCGGTCATGCGCAGAGCGGTCGCCCGCGCCTGCGGCTCGGCGTCATAGTGCGGAGCGACAAGTCCGCAGCGCTTGTCGACCGCGTCATGCCCGATAGCGTTGCGGCAGCCGCCACGCTGCGCAAAGGAGACCGCATCGTCCGCGCGGCCGGCGTCGACATTGGCAGCTCCGGAGCGTTGATCGAGGTCATCTCCCGACAGGCGCCCGGCACCTGGCTGCCCCTGACCGTCGAACGGGACGGCGCGGAGATCGAGCTGATCGCAAAGTTCCCCGCAACGCGAAAGAAAGGGTCGTGATGACCTGCCGTCCCCGGCTTGTTGCCGGCATCCTGCTCGGCCTCGCATCCGTCGGTCTCGACCAGCCGGCCCGCGCCGAAGCGCCACTGCATCACGACATCCGGCTGATCGCCGACCCCGATGACGGCAGGATCACGGTCGCGGATCGCATCACCGTCTCGGGCCGGCGCTCCGTCACGCTGCGCGTCGCGCCTTGGATGCGCATGAGCAATGTGCGGGTCGACGGCAACGCCATCGGCCACAGTGCGGCGGGGACGTCGCTGACCGTCGCCATCCCAAGCCTGGGCACGCATCAGATCGACGTAGCCGCAGCGGGCGTCGTCCCCAAGATCGATCCCAAGGCAACGAGAGGGCGCAGCGCGTCCGAACCGGCGGCGGGCGCGCAGGGCCTCTATCTGCCGGGATGGTCGCGCTGGTTCCCGGGCACAGCCGACGAGACGGTCAGCTATCGACTGACGGTAGAGACACCGACCGCGCATCGGGTGGCGGCGACCGGAGCGCTCCAAAGCGAGGACCTGGGCGAGCTCACGAACACGAGCGTGTTCGTCTCGCAGAGGCCGATCGAGCCGCCTTCGGTCTTCGCAGGCCCCTATGAGGTCTCCGAGCGAACCTCGGGAAAGTTACGCCTCAGAACCTACTTCCACCGCTCGGCCGCGGGCTTGGCCGAGACCTATCTTGAGACGAGCGAGCGGTTCATCAGGGACTTCGAGCGACAGATCGGCAGCTATCCTTTTGCCGATTTCCATATCATTTCGGCGCCACTGCCCGTCGGGCTCGGGTTCCCCAACCTCACCTATGTGGACCGCCGCATCCTGCCGCTGCCCTTCATGCGCGGGCGGTCGCTGGCCCATGAGGTGCTGCACAACTGGTGGGGCAACGGCGTGCGGACGGACTACGAAACGGGGAACTGGTCGGAAGGGCTGACCACATACATGGCCGACCACGCTCTGGCCAAGCGCCGCAGCGCGCGCGACGCAGCGGTCATGCGCCTGGGCTGGCTACGGGACTTCGCGGCCCTGCCCGGGGAGAGGGACATTCCGGTCACCCGCTTCGTGGCCAAGCAGCACGACGCGTCCCAGGTCGTCGGTTACGGAAAGGTCGCCTTCATCTTTCATATGCTGAAGCACGAGATCGGGGTGCAGCCCTTCGACGCCGGGATCAAGCGGTTCTGGGACGACAACAAGTTCGCCAAGGCCGGCTGGTCGGACCTGCAAGCCGCGTTCGAAGCCACGGCGCAGCGCGATCTCGGCTGGTTCTTCCTGCAGTGGACGGCTCGCGCCGGTGCCCCGCGACTGACGCTGGAAGACGCGCGCGTCTCCCGCAGCGGCGAAGGCTACACCTTGGCCGTTTCGCTGGCCCAGACGCCGCCAGCCTACAAGCTCAAGGTCCCTGTCGAAGTGACGACCGGGGCAGGCACGGTGCGGTCGCATATCGTCATCGAGGACAAGTCGGCCACACAAGAGCTGCAGTTCGAGGCCAAGCCCCTCGGCCTGCACGTCGATCCGGACTACACGCTGTTTCGGCGTCTGCTTCCCGGCGAGGCGCCGCCGATCCTGCGCGATGTCCTGCTCGACGAGAGCGCCAAGACCGTCATGCTGCACGACGACCCGGCGAGCCGGAAACTGGCGCACGCGCTGGCGGACCGTCTGTTCAATGGGGCGCGGAAGGCCCTCGGCCCGCAAGCGCGGCCCGACCCGGATACGCCTCTTCTGGTGTTCGGATCGAAGCAACAGATCGACCGGTTCATCGGACGGTCCGGTTTGCCCGCGCGTCCGGCGGAGATCGAAGCCCGCGGCAGCGCGCGGGCCTGGACTGCCCGTCGCGCCGGCGGCAAGGCCGTGCTGTTCGTCGAGGCGGACGGACCCGAGGCACTGGGCGCCATGATGCGCCCGCTGCCCCACTATCGCTCCAAGAGCTACATCGTCTTCGAAGGGCGCCGCGCGGTCGCCCGTGGCGTCTGGCCGGCGGCCGAGGGTCCCCTGGCAAAAAAGCTGGAGTAGGGCCTGTACGCCGGATTGGACGGACGGTCCGGGCCGTGCGAGAGTCCTGCCTCGTGCCTCTGCATTCGTCGGTTGACCGGAGCGGCAGTGTCCGATGAGCGAGACCGTTGTCAGACCGCGCACAAAGACCCGGCCCAAGACGGAACGGCCGCGTCTACACAAGGTCATTCTCCTCAACGACGACTACACGCCGCGAGAGTTCGTGGTCACGGTGCTGAAGGCGGTGTTTCGCATGAGCGAGGATCAGGCCTATCGGGTGATGATCACGGCGCACAGACGCGGGACCTGCGTCATCGCCGTCTACACGAAGGACGTCGCCGAGACCAAGGCCGACGAAGGCACGGAAGCGGGACGAAGCGCGGGCTATCCCCTGAAATTTACGACCGAGCCGGAAGAATAGGACAAGCCCTGAAGGCTCTATTCGTATATGCTGCGAGTCGCGTTTATGAGCAGTGACGAAATCCGAGGTGACGACAAGTGCCGGCTAAACCCAAAAAGCAACAGAACACGACCGTCAGCAAGAAGGGACGTAAAGCCTCGAGCCGATCGACGACGGTCAAGGCCAAGGCCAAATCGGCAGCGCCGAAGCGCACGACCAAGACCGTCGACGCTCCGCCGGACTGGGCCACGGCGACGCGTTATACGTATCGCTCCCACGTGGACTAGGAGCGCCCGCCCGCACCGATGCCGCATCGGGCCTGACGATATTCTGACCAAGTTTCCGTGCTGGGATGGCACCGAAGAGCCGTCCCAGCCGTTTGGATTCCAAGCTGAGGCTTCCGCTCAGGCGGCAAGCAGCGGTGTCTGCTCGCCGTCATCGCAGCTTGCGAATTCGACGTCCGGGTCTCGCGGCTCTGCCAGGCTGGCGCTGATGGCGTCGATCGAAATCGGACGCTCGGCGCGTCGGGACTTGCCTTCGAAGCAAGCCCCCTGCTCGATCTTGATCGCGCGGTGGTGGATCTCGCCCACGACGTAGCAGGCCGACTTCAGCGTCAGGCGTTCGGCCTGGACGGTGCCGACAATGCGCCCATGCACGACCACGTCCTCGGCCATGATGTCGCCCACGATGCGCGCCGCCGGACCGAGCAGAAGCGATTTGCAATAGACGTTGCCTTGCACCTCGCCCAGAACCGCGACATTGCCGTCCGCGACGATGTGTCCGAGAACCTTCAGGCCCTTGCCGACGACATGCTCCGGCGAGCGAGCCAGGATCTCGTCCTCCGGGTCCGGGGCGGGCTTTGCCGCCAAGGGCGCGGTGGCTGCCGAATAGAGACGGCGCGCCAGAGACGACGACGCGTTGCCCTTTCTCTCGACGGCATTCCGCTCTTCGCCGGGCTCGGCACCACTGGTCTTGGCGTTCGGCTGCGTCCGATGTTGCGGCTTGAACGCAGGCAGATTGCTCGGATCGTGCAGAAGCGATCGCCGCATCCGCGGGTTCGCCGTTCCGGCCGTTTTCTGCTGCATGCGAGCCCTGCCCCTATCGCTCACTGTCGTTGGGAGTCCCTTCTGAATCACATCTGGCGCGGCGGACGATCCAGAGTCATGGCGACAGGTGCGCCGGTCTCATGGGTGTCTCTTGCGGGCTGGTAGGGCGTGCGCTCTTCAAGGCCTGCGCAATCCGACGATCGAGCCGCCGCCGCAAACGCCGATGCAGCTTGCGAAGCCTGACGCCCCAGACCGCGGTCCACAGTCGAACCGGCCGCCGATCAAGCGCCAGGAGGCCTTGCGTGGTCACGAACAGATACCCCTGAAACTCGAGCACCAATCCGTGCCGCGATAGCGTGTCGAGAGTCGCATCCCGACCCTCGAAGACTGAGATCGGGGTTTTCGCCAGCCTCGCCAACGTCAATAGCGAGGCCCGGTCGAGCCTTAGTGCCGACATGAGTCATGCTCCGATGTTGCCTCAGGCCGGGTACTGCCGACTTGCTCCCGGAGCCGACTTCAGATTGCGTTAGGAAAGGTTAACCAACCCTTAAAGGGCCGGTATCGCGGCGTCATGGGCGTGGCGCAGCTCGGCCAGCAGCGGACCTTTTGGCCGCCTGACCACACCGCGATCGGGCTGAAGAGAAGGACCGATCTACAGATCCATCAACAGCCGCCGAATGAAGGCGTTGGTCTTCTCGATCTCGCGCGTGAGCGTCTCGACGATCTCGCTGCGTCGCTCGGCGAGCCGAGCGCCTTCCAGCGTCTCGGCCGCCGCGGCGGTCTCGACGACGGACCAGGCGCCGATGCACTTGGCCGAGCCTCCGATCGTGCGGGCGATCTTCCGCCACTCTCTGTCGCTGGCCGTCTCCTTGAGCCGCTTCAGGCAGCAGCCGGACTGTGTGCTGAACAGCTCCAGCATGTCGCGCTCGTGCGTCCTGTTGCCGAGCGTATAGCGCGCGAGCTCCACCAAATCGACGGGACGCCGGGATTTCGACGGCCGCGACGGTCTGTGTGCCTCGTCGGATTGGGCGACGAAGCCCTCAACCGTGAGTTCCATGTCTGTACTCGATTCCGCTCTCGACGGGCGGACCCGTTCCGCCCTGTTTCGATCGAAGGTTTTTAGGGAAAGTGGTCTGAACCGCCCCTGAGGACCCCATTCAAGTTGCGTTCAGGTATCCGCTCGTTTGCTTGCCGCAGCATGTGGTCGAGATTGTGTCGGCGACAATCGGCAAGGCAGCATATCGGCCATGCGATGGGCGCATGCGTGCATGAGCGTGACGGACAGCGCACACATCTGCGTGAGGACCGGCCATAGGGTCTGTTCCTCTGCCGCCAAAGACATCAGATTTGTTGGACGGCTCTCGGCCGCCGCCCGCGCCGGTGCGCCGAGACCCAATGACGGTGAGCGCGGCGTATGCGGCATCGGACCCGAGCTGTCATGAGACAAGTCTGGCGGTTTGCGCTTGTGGGCCTCTTGCTGGCGCTCGGCAGCCCGCAGGCCCGCGCCGAGGACGACCTCGCGCGGTCCCCCTGCGGCGGCACGCTGGCGGCCAAGGTTTGCCTGGTCGACCCGCCCACGCGGTCGCAACGCGGGATTGGCGACCTGCGCCGGCCCTGTCTGCCGGGCAGCCGCGACTACGTCTCGACCTTCCTTCGGATTTACACCTTCTATCCCAAGCGGCTGCGCGAGGAGATGTGCCGCCTGAAGCGGATCTTCGTCGAGAACTCCTTCTGGGCCTCGGGCTATGCCGATCCGGGCGGGCCCTCGATCGCCGTCCGCCGGGAGATCCTGGACCGAAACCTGACGCTTTCGCAGTGGGCGACCTGGAAGGAGCAGCTCTCGTTCGAAGGCTCTAAGGAAGCCTACCGGTCGGCGGCGGGGCTGCCGTTCATCTCCGCCGCCCTGCCCTTGCCTGTCAGCGGCGCCGCCTATTTCATTGTCACCCATGAGCTCGCCCATCTGATGGACCGGGACATCGGCGCATCGAAGGTGGCACCCGGGTCCTTCGCCAGCCTGAGCTGGCGTGCGAAGAACAAGATCGACACGCAAGCCCTGACCGCCGATTGGCCGCGGCCCTGCTTCTATCTCTGCCGGCGAGGGAAACTGAAGCCCGCCCGCGTGCCCGAGCTCTATGGCGCGCTATCGCGCGGCGCTTTCGCCAGCCTCTATGCCACGCGCAACCCGACCGAGGACTTCGCCGATACCATGACCTTCCATATCCTGGCGCGGCATCCGGGCTTTCGCTATCGGGTACACTATGGCGACGGCCGGGTATGGGACATAGGGCGGCATCTGGACTCCGCTGCCATGCAGCCGAAGCGCGCGTTCATCGAGTCCGTGCTGCAACGCCGCGACCCTCCGGCGCCAAACGCATCGCATTCGATGAACTGACGCACCTCCCGTCCAACGCTCCCGATCTCCGAACCGTGACTAGGGGCGGCAGGGCGCGCCCGCTATAGTGATCGGCAAGGCTGGGCCCAATGCCGCGCCGAGCGGCCGGTTTCACGAAACCGAATGAGAGCAGAGACGGGAGGTCCAAGTGGGGATTTCGAAACACAGCACGATTTTCGCGGCGATCGCCATGACGCTTGCGGTGTTGCAACCTCAAGAGGCGGAGGCCCGGCCCGGCAAATATGTGACGATTGCAGCCGGCCTGGCCGTGTCCTCGGCCACGGCCGCGATCATGGCATACAACCGGCTCTACCGGCCGAACCGGTATCGACGCCATCTCGGCCCCCACCACATTGCCACCTACTACCGGCCCTACCGGTCGTCCAAAGCCAAGCGAACGCGCTACCGCGCCAAGCGAAAGCACGCCAAGCGGCGCTAGCCTGCCGCCCAGAGTCACAACGGCCCGGTAACACGTCATAGGAGGTCTTGCGATGAAACGGTGTGGTTCTGTGTGGGCGCTCGCAGTCGGATTGGCGATGAGTGCCGCAACGGTCGCGCATGCCGATACGTCGGACGTGACATGGCAGAACAAGGTGATCGTTGCCAAGAAGGGTGCGCACTGCGTCGACGATCCGCATTGCTTCAACCGCTACCATCCGGCGATACCGCCGGTGACGCGCGCCAAGCCCGGCGACATGATCGTTCTGCATGCGCGCGACGCGCTCGACTCCGACCTGAACCTGGGCTCGAACGCGGACGATCTGGCGGCGCTCGACCTCAATCTGGTGCATCCGATGACGGGCCCTGTCCATATCGAGGGCGCCAAGCGCGGCGACGTCCTGGCGGTCACGCTGATCGACATCGCGCCCGACGAATACGGCTACACCGTTATCGTGCCGGGCTTCGGTTTCCTCCGCGACATCTACACCGAGCCCTATCTGGTCAACTGGAAGCTGTCGCGAACCCACGCTGTCTCCGACCAGATGCCGGGGGTAAAGGTGCCCTACGAGGCCTTTCTGGGGTCCGTCGGCGTGCTGCCGGGCGAGCCGGAGACCAAGGCATGGCTGGCCCGGGAGGCGGCGCTCGCCAAGGTCGGCGGGGTCGCGCTGCCGCCGCAGCCGGTGGGCGCCCTGCCCGCGGCGATCTGCGGTCCCAAGGGCAGCTACAAGGACGCCTGTCTGCGCACCATTCCGCCGCGCGAGAACGGCGGCAATATGGACGTCCAGCAGATGCAGGTGGGCACCACCCTGCTGCTGCCCTGCTTCATCGATGGCTGCGGGCTGTTCGTCGGCGACGTGCACTACGCGCAAGGCGACGGCGAGGTCTCCGGCACGGCCATCGAGATGGGCGCGGTCGTGACGCTACGGACCGAGATCCGCAAGGGTCTGGGCAGCGTCATCAAAGGGCCCGAGGTCGAGGGAGGATCGCAGATCAAGAACATGGAGCCCTCGCGGTTCTACCAGACCATCGGCCTGCCCCTGAAGAAGGCCGGCGAGGTGCCTGCCCCACATACCTATCTCGAGAGCGAAAAGATCAAAGGTCTCGAGAACTTGTCGGAGGATCTGACATTGGCGGCGCGGGACGCGCTGATCAAGATGATCGCCTACATCCAGCGCAGTCACGGGCTGGATGCCGAGCAGGCCTATATCCTCGCCAGCGTCGCCGTGGACCTGCGCGTCGGGCAGGTCGTCGACGTGCCGAACTACGTGGTGACGGCGGTGCTGAACATGGACGTGTTCGACAAGTGAACCGGCGCCGGCTGATCAAGGCAACCGCGCTGGCCGCCGCGGCGACGCTGCTCGGCGGCCACACGCCCTATGGCCAGTGGGTCGTCTATCGCAAGAAGCATCTGCTGATCGGCTGCCACCGGGCCGATCCGCAGACCTACGACCTGGCGAAGCAGATCGTGGCGGTCCTGAAGGAGCGCCTGCCCAAGGCCCGCGCCCGCGTCGCCCGTGCGCCGAACGCCGGACGGCTGGCGAGCCTGCTCGGCACGGACCAGATGGACGTAGCGGTGCTCGGCTGGGCGGACGCTCTGGCCATGCTGAAGGGTGAGGCGGCGTTCGAGCCCTACGGGCCCATTCCGCTGCGGCTCATTGCGGCCGTCGGCGACCGCGCGCTCGTGGCCCATGAGAGATTCCCGGCGCGCCACTCCTGGCTCGTGAGGGCGGCGCTCCCGCCGAGGCCATTCGGGCGCAGCGATGTTCGGACCGAGGCTGCTCAGATTGAGCTCCATCCAGGCAGCCAGGCTTTCGTCGAGGGCAAGCCGCAACCGCCAACCGATTGATATCGGGGAACGACCGGCCGGTGCCTTAACGGCACGCGGCAAGCTCGTGACGTCGGTCGGCTCCCTGCCCCGCACCCGTCGCGATCGCTAACCCGGCTCCAGGTCCCAGACCTCGTTCTGGAAGTGCCCGTAGATCGCGGCGACGGCGCCGTCGTACCAGCGCTGCACGGTGCGCTCGGATCGGCCGAAGCGCTGGGCCAGCTTCCACCAGGGCGCGCGGCGGGCCCGGCTCATGATAATCTTGGCATCGCGCTCGCCGTTGTGCCCCTGCTCGAGCCAGCAGATCCAGGCCATCACCGGAAGCAGGTTGCTGACGTCGCGCGGCGTCGGATTGAAGCGCGGCGGTCGGCTGTCGTCATAGCCGTAGGCCTCGTGGGCCTCACGGATGATCGCGGGCCAGTTCGTCACCTTGGCGATCTCGCGGCCCGGCAGGGCGTCGTGGGTGAGGATCGCGCGGCGCAGCAGGTCGGCGCAGCGCGCCGCTCCGTCCTCGTGATCCCGCGGCTTCGCGAAGGCCTGCAAAGAGGGCGTTTCATCATCCGCGCGGGACGGGGCCTGTGGCGGCGTCATGGGCTGGACACTCCTTTCTGTACTGAGACGTGTGAAAAGCAGGGCCCGGGCCCGCTCATGGAGTCAGTCCCCCATGTCGGCGAGAGAGGACGGGCCAAAGGCGCTGCTCGCATCGATGGCACGGCCGGCACGGCGAACGGCATCGAAGCTGGAGAACCGTCCCGAGCCGTCGGCGCGCGTCTCGCGCTCCGGATGCTCGCGGCGCATGGCGGCGACGAATGCCGCATCGTTCTGGCGCCACCATTCGGCGCTGAAACGGGCGGCCGTCACATGCTTGGGCTTGTCCGGCCTGACACATGTCTCGCCGCGCCGCGGATAGAGCAGCACGCTCAGGACCACGGCCCGGGTCCGGCCGACGCGCTCCGCGATCTCGTCGAGCGTGCAGCCCTCGGCCTTCAGATCCAGCACCAGGCGCGCCTCCTGCCCGGTCCAGGGGCTCTTGTGGTTCCGCGCCGGTCCGCTCACCGCCCTGCCCTCCGGTCTGCAACGATGACGGAAGGCTCCCCGCAGCGGGACCATGGCGAGGTCCAAAGGGTGACCCGGCGCCTCGAGGCTGGGAGGGAGGACTTTCGGAGGCGTCCACCTCTTGGCGCCGGGTCTGCAGGACCGGCCAGGCACGCAGGGCGCCGGTCCCGACCTCGGGTGTTCTCGTGCTCCACCTTGCGGAGATGGCTCGGTGCGTTCGCCCTCGCTGGCCTCAAGGCGTCGCCTTGGGCGATTGCGATGCCATCGCAGCGGCTGCTGCTCGGGGTGCGGCGCCGCTGCCGACCGACCGCCTGAGGCGGGGCCGAGCGGCAGGTCTGGAGGGCGTCGGTATGCTGATATCGGCTGTACATTACGCCCCACTGTACGTATTGCACCGCCTCATGTCAACACCGAATGTACAGCATTTTCCTGTACGGTCCGCATCATGGAAACGGCCAACGACCGCTTAAAGCAGATTCGGAGAGAGCGCGGTTACGACACTGCGACCGCTGCGGCATCCGCTTTTGGATGGAACGTCAACACGTACCGAAGTCATGAGAATGGTCATCGCGGTCTTCCGGAAAAAACCGCGAGAAAGTATGCAAGGGCTTATCAAGTACCAGCATCTTGGTTATTGTTTGGCGATGAAAGAGAGGCGGTAAATTCGAGGGGCAATGACAATGTAAGGCCGGTGAGCACGCGGCGTGTGCCTCTGATTAGCTGGGTCTCGGCCGGGCTGATGAAGGACGTTTCCGATCCCTACGAGGTCGGCAGCGGGGTAGACGAGGTGACACTCGATGATGCTAGAGATGTTGGCCCGCGCGCATTTGCGCTGAGAGTTCAAGGCGATAGTATGTTGGCGCGCCCACTTGGCGGCGACGACAGCTTTGCCGATGGCGACGTGATTGTGGTGGATCCCGATGCGCCCATCGAACCCGGCAGGTTCGTCGTCGCCAAGACAGCCAACCAGCAGGAGGCCGTCTTCAAAAAGTACCGCCCACGCGGCGTCGATAAAAACGGTCAGGAAATCATAGAGTTGGCGCCCCTCAATCAGGATTACCCGACGATCAGGATCGATGCCGACAATCCGGGCCTGATCGTCGGGCGCGTGGTGCGCCACATCAAAAAGCTCTGACCTGATACTTTCGCAACCTGCGCGAGAGGATCGCACGCCATCGTGGAAGAACGGTGCGCGCCTCAATGAACTGTACATTTTGCACTTGATTGTGATGAAGTGCATTTAGTACAGTGCGCTGGTCAACGCAATCGTGCGCTGTCACCGCCACCTGGCGGGCCACACAAGCAAGGGAGCCCGCATGCGCTTTCGCTCCCCGGGGCAACCCGGCCCCGAACACGAGGATGCCCCGGGGACCCCACGCGCACCGTCGGAGTCCTGGGAGGTCTGCCGGCGCCTCACCGAGCCGCACCAAACCTGCCGCGCCGCCACGACGCCGGACTATCTCGAGGAGTTTCGCGCCCGATTTGAGGATCTGGTGGAGCACCTCGAAACCGGCCTGACCGCGGATCTGGAAGCCCGCGGCCCCTCCGAGGACCTCATGCACGACTGGTCGCTGCTGGTCGCCCAGGCGCAGGACTTCCTTGCCGCGCTTGGCGCGGAAATCGCGCGCGCCGAGCGATAGGGAAGCAGCAATCCCCGGCGCCAAGGCATTGATAGGTGACCGCGCCCGATGCCGCCGACCTTCGGCGCTTGTTCGCTGGAGGCTCGACGAGGACAGGTGGTAGCGGAGGAGGGACTCGAACCCCCGACACGCGGATTATGATTCCGCTGCTCTAACCAGCTGAGCTACTCCGCCATGGGATGGGTACGCGGCCGATATAAGGACCGGCCTCGGGCGCTGTCAAGCGAGGTGGACGTTGGACCGGCGCCGGAGCGCAAAGGCCACGAGCGGGCGGCTTAGCCCCTGGCCTCGGCCGGCTTGTAGCTCGGCATGGCACCGACCACGTCATGTTTGATCTTTCGGTCCGCGACGAGCTCGGGCTGCTTCACGAAACGCAGCATGGTGAACAAGCCTGCGGGCCTCAGCGAGCGCTTCTCGGCGAGCCTGAGACCGGCGGAGCCGAGCACTCTGTCCACCGGGAACACCGGCCGCCAGCCCAGCGTGGCGGCCAGTGGCTCCATCTTGCGCTCGATCCAGCCGCGCACGCCCTCCTCCTCGCTGAAATGGTTGACCAGCAAGACCTCGCCGCCCGGCGCGCAAACGCGCTCGAGCTCTGCCATCACCAGCTCGGGATCCGGCACCACGGTCATGACGTACATGGCGACGACGGTGTCGAAGGACTCGTCCTCGAAGGCGAGCGCACCGGCATCCATCTCATACAGGCCGACAACGTTGGACAGGCCCTTCTCCTCGACCCGCTCCTGGGCCTTGCCGAGCATGTCCGGCGATAGGTCGACGCCGGTGATCTGCAGGTGTTCGGCATAGCGCGGCAGGGAAAGCCCTGTGCCAACGCCGACCTCCAGAACCGAGCCCTTGCGCCGGTTGATGATTTCCACCGCGTGCAGGCGGCCTGCTTCCGCGATACGCCCGAATGTCAGATCGTAAACAGGCGCCCAGCGCCGATATGCCCGCTGGACGGACGCTACATCCATCGTAGGCCCCATAGATACTTGGTCTCCTCGTCCCGTTCGGTCCGGCCGACTGTCGCAGCGTCCCGTCTCGGACACCGCCGCAGTCACTGATTCACGGCTTCTCGCCGCCGTGGCCCCGCTGCCCCCGCAGGCCGGTTGAAACTCTGATAACGCGCACCGCCTTCCTCGGTGCCATCGATCCACCCTCCACCCAAGACGCGCGACCCGTCATAGAACACGCAGGCCTGGCCGGGTGAAACGCCGTATTCGCCATCGTGCAGCTCCACCACCGCCCTGCCCTCGTCGTTGAACAGGGTGGCGCGTTGCGGCGACTGTGTGGAGCGGATCTTTGCAAAAAGATCAAGGCCTTTTTCGGAAATGGCCGCAAACGGCGCATCTGCGAGCCAGTTCATGTCGCGCAAACGGATGCGGTGTGCCAGAAGCGCCTCGCGCGGCCCGACGACGACCTCACGCCGGTTGGCATCCACGCGTACCACGTAGAGCGGCGCGCCGGTGGCCACGCCGATACCGCGGCGCTGACCGACCGTATAGTTGATGATGCCGTCGTGCCGGCCGAGAACCCGCCCATCCAGATGCACGATGTCGCCGGCCTCGGCCGCGCCGGGCCTCAGCCGCTCGATCACCTGCGCGTAACGGCCGCTGGGCACGAAGCAGATGTCCTGGCTGTCGGACTTGCCCGCAACCGTGAGACCGAACTCCGCCGCCAGGGCACGGGTCTGGGCCTTCTGCATACCGCCCAGTGGGAAGCGCAGGAAGTCGAGCTGCGCGCGCGTCGTCCCGAACAGAAAGTAGCTCTGGTCGCGCTCGGCATCGACCGCGCGGTGCAACTCGAAACCGTTCCGGCCCGGCCGGCTCCGGATGTAGTGTCCGGTGGCAAGCGCCTGAGCGTTGAGATCCCGCGCCGTCTCCAGCAGATCCCGGAACTTGATCTTCTGGTTGCAGGCGACGCAGGGCACCGGCGTCTCGCCCGACATGTAGCTGTCCGCGAACGCGCCTATCACCTCGGCGGAAAAGCGCTGCTCGTAGTCGAGCACATAGTGCGGGATGTCCAGGCGTGCCGCGACGCGCCGCGCGTCGTGAATGTCCTGACCGGCACAGCAGGCCCCCTTGCGCCCGACCGCGCCGCCATGATCGTAGAGCTGCAGCGTGATGCCGACGACGTCATAGCCCTCACGCTTCAACAGCGCGGCAACCACGGACGAGTCCACGCCGCCCGACATGGCGACCACCACGCGGGTCTTCGCCGGAGGCCCCGGCAGATGCAGGCTGTTCAGCTCGGACATGGATCGGGAGGTTGGAGTCATAGGTTCGTCAACACTGTCCCCGGCGAGGTTCGGCGCCGGCTCCTACAAGCCACAGCGGACACACATCAGGCGCCGACACCGCACAGTGGTTCTCGCGCGGCAGTTCTCTAAACATATTGCGGCACTTACGGCGACGCAAGCCGCTCTGGCACGGCTAATATGAGGCTGCGGCAAAAAACGCCGCAAAGCGGCAGCTTTTGCCGGTCAATTGCTGCCTCCAGATGCCGAGGAGCACGCGCCAAGACGAGCAAACCATTGTAAATTATAAATAAATTAATCCACCTACCGCCTGGCCCAAGGCTTGCTCCTGTGTCATCGAGTTTCGCGTATCAGGCGTATTACGATGAACCCACTTGCTGCACTTCTCGCCACTCTCGGCGGCGCTGCGACCGGACAGGCCGGCGGCGCCCAGCAGTCCGGAGCGCCCGCTGCAGGCGGCCTGTTTGCCGCCATGCTAGAGGCCGCCAACGGCATCGAGAGCGGCCTGCCCGGTGAAGCTGCCGCCAACTCCACAGGCAAGGCCGCAGTGCCCGAACTCTCGCAGATCGAAGACCTGGCCGGCCTGCTGGGACAGGACGTGGAGACGCTGATCCTTGCCGAGCAGCATGTCGGCGAGGGGGCCGAGGCCCCGACCGACGGCGAAGCCGCGGCGGCGGGAGATGCCGTCGGCGACGTGCCGCCCGATGGCGAACTCGACGCATCCACGCTGCTGTCGGGTGACGAAACGCCGCAGACCGACGACGTGCCGGCCACACCCATCGACGGCGCAGCCGGCACCGGCGAGACCGGTGCACCGCAGCCCGTAA
>JAKSBI010000899.1 GCA_022361215.1 Hyphomicrobiales bacterium
ACCTCGTCGCCCGCCGCCACATGCATCTCGATCACGGGCACGTCGGAGAAGTCGCCGATATCGGGGACGCGCACCTCGATGGTCTCGTAGACGCCGCTGGCGGAGCCGTAGCCCGCCGGCTCGCCCGCGGCGGTGGCGCCGCCTTCGCTGACGCTGCTCTTGGCCGCCTCGGCACCGTCGCCCTCGCCTTCCACGGTGAGGATCAGCGCGCCTTCCGAGACCGTGTCGCCGACGGCGACCTTGACCTCCTTCACCGTGCCCGCGACCGGCGACGGCACGTCCATGGTGGCCTTGTCGCTCTCCAGCGTCAGCAGCGGGTCCTCGACCGCCACGGTGTCGCCGGGCGCCACATGCAGCTCGATGACGGGCACATCGGAGAAGTCCCCGATGTCCGGGACCTTGACGTCGATTTCAGCCATGGGCCCGGTCCTCTCAGAGCAGGATGCGGCGGATGTCGCCGAAGATGGTCTTCAGGCTCGCCGCGAAGCGCGCGGCGAGCGCGCCGTCGATGGCGCGATGGTCGTAGGAGAGCGACATCGGCAGGATGTTGCGCGGCACGAACTGCTCGCCATCCCAGACCGGCGTCATCTTGGAGCGGGTGAGGCCGAGAATGGCCACCTCCGGCGCGTTCACGATCGGCGTGAAGCCCGTGCCGCCGATGCCGCCGAGGCTGGAGATGGTGAAGGTCGCGCCCTGCATGTCCTCGGCCGAGAGCTTGCCGTCGCGCGCCTTTTTCGAGGTTTCGCCCAGCTCCTTGGAGATCTCGACGATCCCCTTGCCATCGGCGCCCTTCACCACCGGCACGACCAGGCCGCCCGGCGTGTCGACGGCGATGCCGATATTGTAGAACTTCTTGTAGATCAGCTTGGTGCCGTCCGGGTGCAGGGAGGCGTTGAACTCGGGATGCTGCTTCAGGGCCGCGACGCAGGCCTTGATGGCGAAGGACAGAAGCGTGATGCGGTAGCCTTCGTCCTTGGCCTTGGCGTCGAGCTCGCGCCTGAATTGATCGAGCTCGGTGATGTCCGCCTCCTCCTGGTGCGTGACGTGCGGCACATTGAGCCAGGAGCGGTGCAGCACGGGTCCGGAGATGCGCTTGATCCGCGAGAGCTCGACCTCCTCGACCTCTCCCCACTTCGTGAAATCGACAGCGGGCACCGGCGGTATGCCCATGCCGCCGTCGGCCGGGGCGGCGGCCGAGGCCTCGCCCTTGAAATAGGCGGTCACGTCGTCGCGCAGGATGCGGCCCTTGCGGCCCGAGCCCCTGAGCTTGGCGAGATCGATGCCGAGCTGGCGGGCGAAGGCGCGCACCGAGGGGCTGGCGTGAGCCCCGGCGAAACCGGTTTCATCGACGGGCGCCAGGTTGGTCGCCGCCGGCGCAGGGCTCGTCAGCGCAGGGGCCGCGGCCGGTGCGGGCGCGGCGGCAGGCGGTGCCGAATCCGGCTCCTGCACGCCTTTCGGCGATGGCGGCTCCACCGGCGGTGCCGCTTCGCCCGCGTCGAGCAGCAGGATCAGCGTGCCCTCCGAGACCCGGTCGCCGACCGAGACCTTCAGCTCCTTCACCACACCGGAGGCCGGAGCCGGCACCTCCATGGAGGCCTTGTCGCTCTCCAGCGTGATCACCGGATCCTCTTCCGCGACGGTGTCGCCGGCGGCCACATTGACTTCGATGATCTCGACATCCTGGAAGTCGCCGATATCCGGCACCGTGACTTCGATTGAAGTGGACATGTCTCCTGCCCTATCCCTAGCTGCTTATCGGTTATGACGGCCCGCGCTCACACCAGGCGCGGGTTCGGCTTTTCCGGATCGATGTCGTAGGCCTTGATGGCCTTCTCGACGTCCTTGGCGCTCACGGATCCCTCCTCGGCCAATGCGTACATGGCCGTGGCGGCGATCTGGTAGCGGTCTACCTCGAAGAAGCGCCTGAGCGCGTTGCGCCCGTCCGAGCGGCCGAAGCCGTCGGTGCCCAGCACATGGAAGGCCTGCGGGACATAGGCGCGGATCTGCTCCGCGTAGTTGCGCATGTAGTCGGTCGCCGCGACCACCGGCCCCTTGGCGCCCTCGAGAGATTCGCTGACGTGGCTCTTGCGCGGCTTCTTGGTCGGATGCAGCCGGTTCCAGCGCGCCGCGTCGTTGCCGTCGCGCGCCAGCTCGTTGAAGCTGGTCGCGCTCCAGATGTCGGCGGTGACCCCGAAGTCCTCCTTCAGCAGATCGGCCGCTGCGATGGCCTCGCGCAGGATGGTGCCGCAACCCATCAGGTTGACATGCGCCTTGGCGGGCCTGGACGTCTTCGAGAGCCTGTAGAGGCCCTTGAGGATGTCCTTCTCGGCGCCCTTGGGCATCTCCGGGTGCTGGTAGTTCTCGTTCATGACGGTCAGGTAGAAGTAGATGTTCTCCTGATCCGCGAACATGCGGCGCAACCCGTCCTGGACGATCACCGCCACCTCGTAGGCGAAGGTGGGGTCGTAGCTGATGCAGTTCGGGATGGTGCCCGCCAGGATGTGGCTGTGGCCGTCCTGGTGCTGCAGCCCCTCGCCCGCCAGCGTCGTGCGGCCGGCGGTGCCGCCGATCAGGAAGCCGCGGGCGCGGCTGTCGCCGGCGGCCCAGGCCAGGTCGCCGACGCGCTGGAAGCCGAACATCGAGTAGTAGATGTAGAACGGGATCATCGGCACGCCGTGCACCGAATAGGCGGTCGCGGCCGCGATCCAGTCGGCCATGGCGCCGGCCTCGTTGATGCCCTCCTGCAGGACCTGGCCCTTTTTGTCCTCCTTGTAGAACATGAGCTGGTCGGCATCCTCGGGCCGGTAGAGCTGGCCCTTGGTCGAGTAGATGCCGAGCTGCCGGAACATGCCCTCCATGCCGAAGGTGCGGCTCTCGTCGGGCACGATCGGCACGACGTACTTGCCGATGGTCTTGTCGCGGGCCAGCGTGTTCAGGATCCGCACGAAGGCCATGGTGGTGGAGATCTCGCGGTCGCCGGTGCTCTTGAGCTGGGCGTCGAAGGCCTTGAGGTCCGGGATCTCGAGCTTCGGCACCTCGTGGATGCGGTGCGGGAACGGCCCGCCCAGAGCCTCGCGGTGCGACTTTACGTAAGCCGCCTGCTCCTCGGTCAGGGTGACGAAGGGCGCGTCCGGCAAGTCCTCGTCGGAGACCGGGATCTTGAAGCGGTCGCGGAAGGCCCTGAGCGCGTCCTCGCCCATCTTCTTCTGCTGATGGGTGATGTTCTGGCCCTCGCCGGCCTCGCCCATGCCGTAGCCCTTGACGGTCTTGACCAGAAGCACCGTGGGCTGGCCCTTGTGCTTCACCGCCGCCGAGAAGCCGGCATAGACCTTGTGCGGGTCGTGGCCGCCGCGGGCCAGATGCCAGATGTCCTCGTCGGTCATGTCGGCGACGAGCGCCTTGGTCTCGGGGTACTTGCCGAAGAAGTGCTCGCGGGTGTAGGCGCCGCCCTTGGACTTGAAGGACTGGTACTCGCCGTCGATGGTCTCGTCCATCAGATGGCGCAGCATGCCGGTCTGGTCCTTGGCCAGAAGCGCGTCCCAGCCCGTGCCCCAGATTACCTTGATGACGTTCCAGCCCGCCCCGCGGAACTCGCCCTCGAGCTCCTGGATGATCTTGGCGTTGCCGCGCACCGGCCCGTCGAGCCGCTGCAGGTTGCAGTTCACGACGAAGATCAGGTTGTCCAGCTCCTCGCGGGCCGCCAGGCTGATGGCGCCGAGGGATTCCGGCTCGTCCATCTCGCCGTCGCCCAGGAACGCCCAGACCTTGCGGTCGGCCATGTCGATCAGGCCGCGGTTGTGCAGGTACTTCATGAAGCGGGCCTGGTAGATCGCCATCAGCGGCCCGAGCCCCATGGAGACCGTGGGGAACTGCCAGAAGTCCGGCATCAGCCAGGGGTGCGGATAGGACGAGAGCCCGTTGCCGTCGACCTCCTTGCGGAAGTTGAGCAACTGTGCCTCCGGGATCCGCCCCTCCATGAAGGCGCGGGCGTAGATGCCCGGAATGGCGTGGCCCTGGAAGAACACCAGATCGCCGCCATGGGCCTCGGTGCGCGAGCGCCAGAAGTGGTTCAGCCCGATATCGTAGAGCACCGCCGAGGAGGCGAAGCTGGCGATGTGGCCGCCATATTCGGAGCTGACCTTGTTGGCCTTCAGCACCGTGGTCATGGCGTTCCAGCGGTTGATGGTGCGGATGCGCCATTCCAGCTCGATATCGCCGGGATGGGGATCCTGCTGGTCCGGCGGGATCGTGTTCACATAGCCCGTGGTGGCGTGGAACGGCAGGTTGGCGCCGGACTCACGAGCCTTTGTGATGGCCGATTCCAGGAGAAAGTGGGCGCGCTCCGCCCCGTCCCGGTCGAGCACATCCTCGACCGAGTCGAGCCATTCGCGCGTCTCCACGGGATCGACGTCGGGTAAATCCACGGGCTTGGTCATGTCTTCGTCCTCGCCTCCACCATCGCGGTTCGAGTTGGAACCGCTTACGCCATGTACTG
>JAKSBI010000269.1 GCA_022361215.1 Hyphomicrobiales bacterium
CAGCTTTCTGGCCTACGCGCTGGTCGGCCAGCTGCTGGCCGACCGCAAGATGCGGCTGACCGACCCGGACGGTTGGGCGGACCTTGACGCCGGCACCTCGGCGATCCCGTTTGCCGCCATGGCCGCCGGCAAGCCGTTCGAGGCGCGCGGCGACTTGGGCGTTAAAGTGATCGCCATCGCCGTGGTGGTGTTCGTGGCCGTGCTGTTGACCCACGCCCAGATCATCGGCGTGCAGGCGCACTACCTGCTCTAGCGCCGTTGCCTACCCTCTCCCCTACGCGGGAGAGGGTGGCGAAGCGTAGCGAGCCGGGTGAGGGGGACCCTCTGTCCACCGAAGAGCCCTGTCCGGCACCACCCCCTCACCCTCCCACCGCTGCGCGGCGGGCCCCTCCCTCTCCCGCAAAGGGGAGAGGGGCGTTGTGTGCCGATCGACTACCGTCCCCGCTGGATGCGCCTGGCGGTCGCCTCGACCTGGCGCATCACCCGCAGCAGGTTGCCGCCCCACAGTTTGACGATCTCGTCTTCGCTGTAGCCGCGCCGTACCAGTTCGCGGGTGATGTTCAGCGTTTCGGCCGCGTTGTCCCAGCCGTCCACGCCGCCACCGCCCCCGAAGTCGGAGCTGATGCCCACATGGTCGACGCCGGCCACCGCCACGGCATGATCGATGTGGTCGATGAATTCGCCGACCGTGGCGCGCGGTGAGATGGCGTGCGTCTTGGCGATGGCGGCGTTGTATTCGACGCGCGTTTCATCGTTCATGGTGAATCGGGCCAGCAGGGTGTCCAGCCCCATGGACTGGCGGATGGCCTGCTGGGCGATCTTCTTTTCCGGGCTCAGTTCCTTGACGTAGGTGTCGAAGGCGGTGATCTGGGCCACGCCGCCGTTCTCGGCGATGGCGCGTAGCTGCTCGTCGTCCAGGTTGCGGGCGTTTTCGGCGACGGCCATGACGCTGGAATGCGAGGCGATCACCGGAGCCGCCGACAGGGCCGTGCCCTGAAGCATGGTCGCTTTGTGGGCGTGGGACACGTCCAGCATGATGCCCAGCCGGTTCATCTCGGCCACCGCCGCGCGGCCCAGGTCCGACAGCCCGCCATGCTTGGTGTCGCCGTCGCCCAGCCCGGGGATGGGGTTGGAGCTGTCGCCGAACTGGTTGTGCCCGAAGTGGGTCAGGCCGATGTAGCG
>JAKSBI010000561.1 GCA_022361215.1 Hyphomicrobiales bacterium
ACCACGCCGCGCTCGCGCAGGAACTCCTCGACGGCGAGGCGCGTGCCCGAGCCCGCCTCCCGCATCAGCATGGGCCAGTGCGCCAGCTCCGCCGGATCGATGCGCTTCCACGACGCCAGCGCATGGTCGCGCGGCGCGGCCAGCACCAGCGGGTTGGCCACGAAGGGGTAGGCATCCACCGCGATCGACCCCGGCACCCGGCCCATGAGCACCAGGTCGTCCTGGCGCTCCTTCAACCGGCGCAGCACGTTCTGGCGGTTGGTGACCGTCAGCTTCGGCGTGACCAGCGGATAGCGCTGAACGAACGCCCCGAGCAGATGCGGCGCCACATATTTGGTGGTGGTCACGCCCGCGATCACGAGCTGGCCGCTGACGCCGCCCTTGAGCTGGGCCAGCGACTGCTCCAGGGTCGAGAGCTGGGCGTCGATGGCCTGGGTGGTCTCGAGGACGCGGGCGCCCGCCGCGGTCAGCTCCAGCTTGCGGCCGTCGCGCTCGAACAGCGACACACCGAGCTGGTCCTCGAGCTGCTTCACCTGCAAGGACACCGCCGGCTGGGTCAGGCCCAGCGCGTTCGCCGCGCGCGTGAAGCCGCCGAGGCTCGCGACCGCGCGAAAGACCGTGAGCTGGCGAAGCGTCAGATGCATAATCTTAAGCTTATGGTTTAAATCAGTCTTATTAATTTTATCTAATGGATAGCGCCTGCTAGTGTCAACGCACCCTGCAAGCTGACGGTTCGAGGCACGCCCATGGCAGTCAAAGCTCTCATTTTCGACGTCGACGGCACCTTGGCCGAGACCGAGACCCTGCATCTCAGGGCCATGAACGTGGCGCTGGGGCGCGCCGGCCTGCCGTTCCGCTGGCACGCGACGCTCTATCGCGAGCTTCTGACCATACCGGGCGGCCGCAACCGGCTGAGGCGCTTCCTCGACGGGCAACTGCCGGACCGGGCGGCCGGCGAGATCGAGGCGCTGGCGCGCATCGTTCACACGGAGAAGGACCGGATCTATCGCGCCTATCTCACGTCGGGCGCGCTCAAGCCGAGGCCCGGCGTGGACCGGCTGATCCGGCAGGCGGGCCGAGCCGGGCTGCGGCTCGCCATCGCCACGGCCACCAGCCGGTCGAACGTGGAGGCGCTTTTACGGAACACGCTGGGGCCCGGCGGCGCGGACGGCTTCGAGACGATCTGCACGGCCGACGACGCGCCGCGCCGGAAGCCCGCGCCGGACGTCTATGTGGAGGCGCTTGGCCGGCTGGGCCTGCCGCCCGAGGCCTGCCTGGCGATCGAGGACTCAGAGGCCGGCGTCAAGGCGGCGCGGGCGGCCGGGCTGCCGGTGGTCGTGACCGAGAGCCTCTTCACCGCGGGCGACGACTTCGAGGGTGCCATCGCGGTCCTCTCCGATCTCGGCGAGCCGGACCGGCCCTACCGGCAGATCCGCGGACCGGCCGCGGGCCCGGGCCATGTGGACGTGCCGCAGCTCATGGCCTGGCACGCCCTGGCCCTGACGGAGGTGGAGACACAGGCACCCGCCACGGGCCGGGCCGGGAGATCCGAGCCCGGCGGTCTACCCCTCGTCGGCGCTCAGCTCCAGGAGATGGCTGCGGAACCGCATGGCGGGCGCGGTCTCAGGCTGGTCCGATGAGACGACCGCATAGAGATCCTTGACCAGCGCCGCATCCGACACTTCGAGCGCGCCGAGCGTCCCGTACCGCACCTCGTCGCGCACCGAGGCGGCCATCACGATGGAGAGGCCGAGACCGGCCTTGACCGCCTCCTTCACCGCCGCCGTGCTGCCCACGGTCAGGCCGACCTTCAGCCGCGCGGCCGCCCGGCCGAAGACCTGTTGCAGCAGCGCGCCCGTGCCCGTGCCGGGCTCGCCGCCGATCAGCGGCTCGTCGAACAGCTCCGCCTTCTCGACCGCGCGCCGCGCCGCCCAGCCATGGGCCGGGCCGACGATCACCACCAGGGGCTCCCGGCGCCAGACCGTTGCGTCCAGCCCAGGGCGGTCGTCCCACCACTCCATCAGCGCGATGTCGGCGACGCCGCTCTGGATGCGCGCCGCGGTCTCCTGATTGGTGCCGACCAGAAGCTCCGGGTCCGGCGTCTGGACCGCGGTCGCAGTGCCGCCGAGCACCTTGGGCAGCAGATAGGTGCCGATATTGCCCGAGGCCGCGATCGCCAGACGGTCCTTGCGCACGCTCCTGCGCGCCCGCTCCTCGGTGCGCACCAGGGCGCGGGCATAGGGCAGGAAGCGGGCGCCGTCGGCGGTGGGCACGGTGCGGGCGTGGCTGCGCGCGAGCAGGCGGGCGCCGATGGCGGCCTCGAGCTTGCGCACCTGCTGGGAGACCACCGGCTGGGTGGAGCCGAGGGCGCGGGCCGCGCGGCTGAAGCCGGCGCTGTCCACCACCGCCAGAAAGGCCTGCACCTGGTTGAGGTCAAGCACGGCGCGTCTCCGCTCCGCCGTCGGGCGCGTTCACCGCGTCGGGCGGCCGGTTGCCCGCCAGCCCTTCGAGGATGTTCGTCGCCGCGGTCATCTCGATCTCGAAGCGGGCGCGCTTGACCGCCGAGCCGATATGCGGCGTCAGCACCGTGCTGTCGGTCTGCGCCAGCAGCCCCGGCGCGACCGCCAGCGGCCGGTCGGCCCGCGCCCAGTCCTCCATCTCGAAGACGTCCGCCGCATAGCCGGCCAGATGCCCGCGGCGGATGGCGGCCTCGACCGCGGCCTCGTCGACCAGCGAGCCGCGACCCGGATTGATCAGATAGCTGCCGGGCTTCATGCGGGCGAGCGCCTCCGGCCCGATGAGGTGTTTCGTCTCCGGCATCAGATGGGTTGCGACCACGACGAAGTCGCTGCCGGCCAGCAGCTCGTCCAGGGTCGCCCGGCGGACGCTCAGCTCCGCCTCGTCCTCCGCCGAAAGGGGCCGGCGATCCACATAGACCGTGCGCGTCTCGAAGCCGGCGAGGCGCCGCGCCACCGCCCGCCCGACGGCGCCCATGCCGACGATACCGACGACCGATTGGGCCAGCCCGGTCCCGTAGAGATGCGGCCGCCAGCCGTCGAAATCTCCGCTGCGCACATGGCGGTCGCCGGCCAGCATGTTGCGCCCCACCGCGATCATCAGCCCGACCGTCAGCTCCGCCGTCGGCACCGTCAGAAGGTCGGGCACGATGGTCAGCCAGACGCCCCGCTCGGTGCAGGCCGCCCGGTCGATGTTGTCGTAGCCCTTGAGCGCTCCGGCCACGATCTTGAGGCGCGGGCAGGCGGCAATCGTGTCCGCGCCGATACGGTCGGGCATGAAGGCCATGATCGCGTCAGCCTCGGCCGCGCGCGCCACGAGCTCCTGCTGGGTCCACGGCGTGCCGGTGGCGTTGGCGACCACCTCGTGCTCTGCGCGGAGGCGCGCCAGCACCTCGTCATGGACGCGGTTGGTGACGACGATCTTGCTTTTCGGATGGGTCATCGCGGATGCCTTGACTCATAACATTGAGATATGGAATTAAGTTTCCATTCGCATTCGACATGATTCATGTCAAGCGCTTCCCTTCGCTCGGCTCGGTTGGAGGTTCCTCATGCGTCTCACATTCGTCGGTTGCGGCGACGCCTTCGGCAGCGGCGGCCGGTTCAACACCTGCTTCCATGTGGAGGCCGAGAGCACGCGCTTCCTGATCGATTGCGGCGCCTCGTCGCTGATCGCCATGAAGGCGCTCGGCATCGACCGCAACGCCATCGACACCATCCTGATCACCCATTTCCATGGGGATCACTTCGGGGGCATTCCCTATTTCATGCTCGACGCCCAGTTCTTCGCCAAGCGCAGGACGCCCCTGGTGATCGCCGGGCCCGAAGGCCTCGCGGACTGGTACGAGCGGGTGATGGAGACGGCCTTCCCGGGCTCCTCGGGCACCCGGCAGAAATTCGACCTGGAGCTGCGCGAGCTCGCTGCGGGCACGACCGCCTCATTCGCCGGCTTCGAGGTCACGACGGCGCGCGTGCGCCACGGTCCTCCCGAAGGCCCGTTCCACGCGCTGCGCATCGCCGTCGACGGCAAGGTGCTGGCCTATACCGGGGACACGGAATGGACCGACGCCCTCATCGACATCGGCCGCGAGGCGGACCTGCTGATCGCGGAAGCCTATTTCTACGACAAGAGGGTGCCGCTGCATCTCGACCTGGCGACACTGAAGGAGAAGCTGCCGCTGATGCAGCCGAAGCGCCTGGTCCTGACCCACATGAACGACGACATGCTCGGGCGCGCCGGCAGCCTGCCCTACGAGACGGCCGAGGATGGGAAGGTCATCGGGATTTGAGGAGGAGAAGATGTCCAGCCCAAGGTCTTGGCCTGGGCGTTGCCCCTCTCCCGTCATTCCCGCTTTCGCGGGAATGACGGAGAAGGTGGCGTGAAAGGCCCTACGTGTTCATCGAATCGAAGAACTCGCCGTTGTTCTTGGTCTGCTTCAGCTTGTCGAGCAGGAACTCGATGGCGTCCATGGTGCCCATGGGATTGAGGATGCGGCGCAGCACGTACATCTTCTTGAGCTGATCCGCCGGCACCAGCAGCTCTTCCTTGCGGGTGCCGGAGCGCGCCAGGTCGATGGCCGGGAAGACGCGCTTGTCGGCCACCTTGCGGTCGAGCACGATCTCCGAGTTGCCGGTGCCCTTGAACTCCTCGAAGATGACCTCGTCCATGCGGCTGCCGGTCTCGATGAGCGCCGTCGCGATGATGGTGAGGCTGCCGCCTTCCTCGATGTTGCGCGCCGCGCCGAAGAAGCGCTTCGGGCGCTGCAGGGCGTTGGCGTCGACGCCGCCGGTCAGCACCTTGCCCGAGGAGGGCACGACGGTGTTGTAGGCCCGCGCCAGGCGGGTGATGGAGTCCAGCAGGATGACCACGTCGCGCTTGTGCTCGACCAGGCGTTTCGCCTTCTCGATCACCATCTCGGTCACCTGGACGTGGCGGGTCGCCGGCTCGTCGAAGGTCGAGCTCACGACCTCGCCCTTGACCGAGCGGGCCATGTCGGTGACCTCCTCCGGGCGCTCGTCGATCAGCAGCACCAGGAGGTAGACCTCCGGGTGGTTGCTTGCGATCGAGTGGGCGATGTTCTGGAGGATCATGGTCTTGCCGGTGCGCGGCGGCGCCACGATGAGGGCGCGCTGGCCCTTGCCGATGGGCGCCGGCAGGTCGATCACCCGCGGCGTCAGATCCTTGGTGGTGGGATCCTCGACCTCCAGGGTGACCTTCTCGTCCGGATAGAGCGGGGTCAGGTTGTCGAAGTTGATGCGGTGGCGGGAGTTCTCCGGCGGATCGAAATTGATCTCGCTGACCTTCAGCAGGGCGAAGTAGCGCTCGCCGTCCTTGGGCGCGCGGATCTGCCCCTCCACCGTGTCGCCGGTGCGCAGGCCGAAGCGGCGCACCTGGCTGGGACTCACGTAGATGTCGTCGGGGCCGGCCAGATAGTTGGACTCCGGCGAGCGCAGGAACCCGAAACCGTCCTGCAGAATCTCCAGAACGCCGCGCCCGTAGATCGGCTGATCGTTCTCCGCCAGATGCTTGAGGATCGCGAACATCATGTCCTGCTTGCGCAGGGTGCTGGCGTTCTCGATTTCCAGCTCTTCGGCAAAGGCCAGGAGGTCCGCCGGAGACTTGGCTTTCAGTTCTTGAAGGTTCATGGGCGCTTACGCCTGTGCTCGATCGAAGGGAGGGATAGCTGTCTGGCCTGCATCTGCACCGCGACGGGGTCACTCGAGGGGGGATGCGAAGGAGAGTCGACGAGGACCGCCGGGACGGGGAAGAATTCCCAACGACAGCCTATACTTGGCTGGTTAATGAAATATGACTCGCATATGGGATCGACACCGCCGGACGGCAAGGTGCTTGGGACTGGCGATGGTTACTGCAAGCGGGGTGGGAAGTCAACGCTGTTGGGTGCAACGACAGCAACGCATTCGTCATCGTCATTGCACCCAAGCTTTTCGGACATCACTCCTCGTTGCAGGGCGGATCGTGAGCTGCGATTAGATCGTCTTCTTCTTCACGTCGCTTCGCCATCCCACCATTGTTCACATGGGCGTGGATATGCGTGACACCATTTCGCCTAGCGCAACTCCACTTCTCATGGTTGGGGATACGGTCCCGGAGGCTCTCCGTCTCTCCTACGTAGATCGCAACCCACCCTTGCCCGCTTTTCTTCGCAAAGATGTAGTTGCCCGGAGCGTCCTTCCAGCGCGTGTCCAGGTCATGGACATAGTACTTGTACTGCCGGCCTGATTGGCCCTTCCAAAAAACTTCCTGTGCAGTCATGCTGCTTCTCCGCTTATCTTCACCGAGGTAGCGGTAGGGCGTCTGTGCGGGCTATTCGAGTGGTCTCGCCAGGCGCCCTTTCCACTTTGGAGAGAGTATTATGCAATCAAGATATATGGCTCTTCAACACAATACATACTATATATTGATAAAAGATTAGAAAGTTAAATAAGACATTGTTTAATATGGTCTCTTTTATATAGTTCCGCTATGGACTTTTTAAAATAAGACTAAGTATTGGGAATGAGTGGCTTCAAATTACCAGATGTTGCGCGGCTTACTGGGCTCAAGCCAGGTATGATCGACTATCTCTGTCGCTCGAAAATAGTCGTGCCATCAAGGATGGGCTCACGGGGCAGAGGCCGGGGCAAAGCACGGGTCTATTCTTTTGGAGACGTCGTACTACTCCGCACCTATGCAAAGCTCTTGAAGGCGGGCGTCTCAGTAAAGCGGCTCAAAGAAGCTCATGGCTCTTGGAGTCGTCACTTCAAGCGAATGGATAACCAAACGCCGCCCACGCAGTATTTAGTGACAAACGGCGAGCGGATTTTCTTCAAAGACAGAGACGAAGTTCTCCACGACCTGAACTCTGACGGTCAATTTGCATTCGCATTTGTGGTTGATCTGAGCCAGATGCACACGGAAGTTCAATCTTTGGCCGCTTCCCCACGAAAGTCAGCATGAAAGCACCTGGCATGTAGGGGCTTCTCAGAAGGGTTTCACCACCGCCAGGATGACGATGCCGACCATCAGCAAGGCCGGGACCTCGTTCATCACCCGGTAGAACCGCTCGCTGTGGCGGTTGGCGTCCTCGGCGAAGGCACGGCGCCAGCCGGCCGCGGCCATGTGAAGGCCGGTGAGGATCACCAGCAAGGTCAACTTGGCGTGGAACCAGCCCTCGGTCCAGGCCTCCAGAT
>JAKSBI010000690.1 GCA_022361215.1 Hyphomicrobiales bacterium
ACGGCGCGGATGCCGACGCAGGGGTCGTGCCGGCCCTTGGTGGCGATCTCGGTCTCGTTGCCGTCTCTGTCGACGGTCTTGCGCGGGGTCAGGATCGACGAGGTCGGCTTGACGGCAAAGCGCACCACCACCGGCTGGCCGCTGGAGATGCCGCCGAGCACGCCGCCCGCATGGTTCGAGAGGAACTCCGGGCGGCCGTCCTCGCCCATGCGCATCTCGTCGGCGTTTTCCTCGCCGGTCAGCGCGGCGGCGCCGAAGCCGGCGCCGATCTCGACCCCCTTGACCGCGTTGATGCTCATCATGGCCGAGGCCAGGTCCTGGTCGAGCTTGCCGTAGACCGGTGCGCCGAGCCCCGCCGGCACGCCTTCGGCGGCGACCTCGATGACCGCGCCGCAGGAGGAGCCTGCCTTGCGGATGCCGTCGAGATAGGCGGCCCAGGTCTGCACCGCGCCGTGGTCCGGCGCGAAGAACGGGTTGCGCTCGACCTCGTCCCAGTCCCAGGCGTCGCGGTCGATGTCGTGCGGTCCCATCTGCACCAGGGCGCCGCGCACGGTCAGGCCGGGCACCACCTTGCGCGCGATGGCGCCGGCGGCGACGCGCATGGCGGTCTCGCGCGCCGACGAGCGCCCGCCGCCGCGATAGTCGCGGATGCCGTATTTCTCGATATAGGTGTAGTCGGCGTGGCCCGGCCGGAACCTGTCCTTGATCTCGGAATAGTCCTTCGAGCGCTGGTCCACATTGTCGATGACGAGCGAGATCGGCGCGCCGGTGGTCACCTGCTCGCCCGTGGCCTCGTCCGTGAACACGCCGGAGACGATGCGCACCGTATCGGGCTCCCTGCGCTGGGTGGTGTAGCGCGACTGGCCCGGCCGGCGCTTGTCCAGAAACTCCTGGATCTCGGCCTCGGTGATCGGCACGCCGGGCGGGCAGCCGTCCACGACGCAGCCGATGGCGGGCCCGTGGCTCTCGCCCCAGGTGGTCACGCGGAAGAGGTGGCCGAAGGTGTTGTGGGACATGCGGCGGTTCTATCGGAGGGGCCGGGGAGCGTCAAACCTCTGCGCTCCATATGCTTTCCAGGCGCTCAGATCCAGTCGAGCGCACCGTTCCCGATCACAAGAACCTTGTCCTGCGGGACCTTCAGGTGGGGCACCTCGTCGACGTCGAGCCCCTCGAAGTGCCCGCGCAGGCAGCGGTTGATGCCGCCATGGGAGACCACGACGGTGTCCCGCTCGACCGTTTCGAGCCAGGCCACGGCCCTGTCGGAGAGCATGGCGTAGCTTTCGCCGCCGGCGCCCGGCGCCACCGTGTTCCATGGGTCCGAGAAGCGGGCCTCTATGACGTCGGGCGCGCTGGCGCGCAGCTCGTCCCAGGTGTGGCCCTGCCAGTCGCCGAAATGGATCTCCTTCAGAAGATCGTCCGTGCGGTAGCTCTCGGCCGGCAGGCCCATCTCGCCGCGCACCAGCTCCATGGTCTCGCGCGTGCGGGAGAGGGGGCTTGCCACGAAGTCGAAGCGTCCGGGGTCGTCCAGCCGCTCGGAGAGCACCTGGCCATTGCGCCGTGCCTGGCCGCGCCCTTTCTCGTTCAGCGGAATGTCGAGCTGGCCCTGCAGCCGCCACTCGGCGTTCCAGTCGGTCTGCCCGTGGCGGACGAAGTAGATCGTGGTGCCGTTGCGCATTGGGTCAGAGCTTCAG
>JAKSBI010000806.1 GCA_022361215.1 Hyphomicrobiales bacterium
GCGGAGCTGCGCGAAAGCCTCGAGGTCGAGATCGAGGGCCCGCACCAGGCGGACCGTTTCCTGCTGGACGGCCTGGCCGAGAGCGGTGCGGAGTACGGCATGCTCGGATCGCGCAACGTCACGCCGGACCGCTGGCTCGACGAGGGTGAGACCGTCTCCATCGGGGCGCTCGGCTTCGACGTCTATCACTGTCCCGGCCATTCCCCCGGGCATGTGGCGCTGGTCAACGCGGAGGCCCGGTTCGCGCTGGTCGGCGACGTCCTGTTTCAGGGCTCGATCGGGCGCACGGACTTCCCCTATGGCGACCACGACGCCCTGATCTCCGCCATCAAGACCAAGCTGCTGCCGCTCGGCGACGATATCGCCTTCATCTGCGGCCATGGCCCGCCGTCGAGCTTCGGCGACGAGCGGCAGGGCAACCCGTTCCTGCAATAGCTGTCCGCGCCGCGCCGTTAGGCGATTGGAAACCACTGCGCGCCATGATTGTAAAATACTCTTTCTGATTGTGTGTGCGGCGGCGGTGAGGGGCGTTGGGGCATGCAGTGCGCGCGCGAGGGCTTGGCGCAGCTGGAAAAACTGGCAACGAGCGACGCCGACCTGTGCGAGGTGGATCTGCTCGGCCAGGTCACCGACCTGTTCTTCGCCACGGCCGGTCAGCATTCGGACCACGATGTCGCCAGCTTCGGCGACGTCATGGAGCGGCTGGCCTACACGCTCGACCTGGATCCGCGCGCTGCGTTCGCACAGCGGATTGCCGATGCCGCCAAGGCCTCGCCGCGCCTCCTCAGACGCCTGGCCACCGACGACATCTCTGTCGCGGAGCCTGTCCTGACCCGCTCCCAATCCCTCAGCGAGCAGGATCTCGAGGAGATCGCGGGAACGTGCGAGCCGGGCCATCTTCTCGCCCTCTCGCGGCGGCCGAGCGTGCCGCCGGATCTGGCCGACGTGATCGTGACACGGGGCGACCGCAAGGCTCTGGTCGCGCTGGCAGGCAATGCCGGCCTGGTGCTCTCCCGCCGCGGCTTCACGCGGCTTCTGAGACGCGCGGAGACGATCCGCGAGCTGCAAGGGATCATCGATCGCCGCGGCGTGGTCGGCGCCGATATGGTGACCCGGCTCTGGCTGCGCATGACCGGATGGAAGAGCGCGGAAGAGCCGGCGGAGATCGACGGGCCCGCGCCGGAGGACAAGCCCGCGCCCGAGGCCCCGCCCATCGACGAGGCCGAGCCGGAGGACCCCGGCCCGGATGTGGTGGAGCGGTTGGAGGAGCTGGCGGAGGAACCGGAAGAGGAGCAGTCCGAGGACAATGCCGCGCTCCTCGCGGCCGCGCGGGCGAACGACGTGCCGGCCGTGGTCGAGTGCCTGTGCTTCTTGAGCGAGATGGACCGGCCCACGGTCGAGCACCTGCTGCTCGAGGCGGAGCTGCGGCCGTTCTCCGTCTTCTGCAAGGCGCATGAGATCGACGGCACCACCTTTGCCGCCCTGGCCGGGCTTCGGGTCGAGGCGGGCAGGTTGCAGGCGACCGAGCTGGTCAAGGCCATGCGGCGCTACGCCAGCATGACCACGGCGCACGCGCAAGAGCTGCTCAGCTCGGTGAAACGCTAACGCTAACGCTAGCGTTTTGGGTGAGGGGGCCGCGCGCCCTCTGCCCGCCCATGGCCGCCGCCGCCGTTAGGGTCTCGGAAACCATTCCGAACAAAGATAGGCCCGGCCCGGCGTCAATAGAGCCCTTAAACCAGCGGTGAGTCTCCCTGCGATGAAAGGGGCACACGACTATTTATCCAAGCTGGAGCACCTGGTTTCGGAAGAAACCGAGCCGGATAAAGAAAAGCTTCTTGGCACGGTCACGGATCTGTTTTTTCTGACCAAGCACCAGCACACGGAGGACGACGTTGCGATTTTCTGCAACGTGATGGAGCAGCTCGCCTTTCAGATCGATGTAGAGCCGCGGTCGATGTTCGCGGACAGGATCGCCGATACGGACAAGGGCTCGCGCCGGCTCATCCTGCGCCTGGCGAACGACGAGATGCCCGTTGCCAGGCCGGTGCTCGAGCGCTGCGTGTGCATCGACGAGGAAGACCTCGTGAAGATCGCCCAGAGCTGCGACGCCGAGCATCTCCATGCCCTGGCGGGCCGGTCCGCCATCGGCACCCTGGTCTCCGACGCCATCGTAGACCGCGGCGACGAGGATGCACTGGTTCGCCTGGCCGGCAATGCCGGCATCGTGCTCTCCTGGCGCGGCTACTCGCAGATGCTGCACCGTGCCCTGTCTTCGAAGGACCTGCGGGAGATCGTCGAGAACCGGGGGGTTGTCGGCCGGGACCTGATATCCAAGATCTGGCTCCGCGGCATGGATTGGATGGGCAAGATCCCGCACAAGACGGACGCGGGATCCGAGGCGATGAAGGGCATCGTCATCAGGTCCAATTCGAACGACAACGAGGCGCTGCTGGAGGCCGAGGACGACGTGCCGGACGCCAACGCAGCCCTGAAGCTGGCTGCGTCTGGGCTTCTGCAGTTCGCGAGATCCAAGAACGTGCCGGAGGTCATGCGCTGCCTGTGCACGTTGACGGGCTCGGAGCAGGCCAAGGTGAGGTATTTCCTGCTGCAGGCGCCCGTGAATGCGTTCGGCGTCTTCTGCCGCGCGCACAAGGTGGACTCGACCACCTTCGCCGCCCTGCTGCAGCTACGTATCGCTGCGGGAGACCTGGAGACGGGCGAGCTGATCGATGCCCTGCGGCGTTACGACTCGCTGAACCCCTGGCGCGCCCAGCAGCTTCTGCAGGCGCAGGAGCCCACCGGCTCCTGACCCCGCGGCGTCACTCGCAGCCGCTGAAGCCCTCGGCGTCCATCTTGCTCTCGTAGGGGGCGGCCACCTCGGCGCCCGGCGTCAGGCCGCCCTTGACCTCGTCCCAGTTCTCCGGCTTCAGGACCACCATCCAGCCGTCGCCATAGGGGTCGTCATTGGCCATGCCCGGGCTGCCCTGCAAGGTCTCGTTGACCTCGACCACCTCTCCGGCCGCCAGGGATTTCGCGGGCCCGACCCATTTGCCGGACTCGACCGTGGCGCAGGACTTGCCGGCCTTCACCGAGCGGCCGACCTTCTTCGGCGTAAAGGCCACGATCTGGCCCGCCATGGCGGTGGCCACGGCCGTCATGCCGATCCTGACATTGCCGTCGCCGGTCTCCTGAAACCAGGTGTGGTTCTCCACGTCGTAGAGCCGGTCCTCCGGCAGATGGCAACCGCGCACGTCTGGCATTGCGTCTTCCCCCTTATCCTCCGTTGGCCCGCAGCGGCCGCGACGAGCAGCAGAACTCGCCGAGCTCCGCCACCTGCATCTTACCCGAAACGAACAGGCAGAGATGCTTGGCCACCAGGCTCGCCATGTGCAA
>JAKSBI010000184.1 GCA_022361215.1 Hyphomicrobiales bacterium
GGCCTGACGGACGGCGACCGGGAGCACTACTACTTCCAGCTCGGCGTCAAGCGTCGCTGGCTGGCCAAGAACCTGGGCGCCACCACCATCTACGGTGAGTACGGCTGGTTCGAGGGTGCTCTGGAGAACCAGAACGTGCCGGCCTATTCGGCGAGCTTCGTTCCTGGCGCGGCGTTCTTCTCGGACACCGAAGTGGACTTCTACGGCGGTGGCATCGTGCAGGACATCGACAAGGCGGCGATGCAGCTCTGGGTGCACTTCGTGTACTACGAGCCGGATGCCGACATCACGGATCCGGTCAACGGCGTGACCGCGAGCCTGCCTCTCGAGGAGTTCTGGTTCCTGTCCTTCGGTGGCAAGATCAAGTTCTAAGCCGACCGAAACAGACCGAACGCAACAGGGAGCCGCCCATCTGGGCGGCTCCTTTCTTTTTGCCGGCAAGGACTTGGGCGATGCGGTGAAGACAGGCGGCCGGTCTCTGCCGGGCCTGCGAAATGTGGCGGAATTCCGCCAAAAATCCCGGGCCGGCCAACCCAACGCCACAGTCATGTTGTATGGATTCTTTGGGCTGAACGGAATGAAACACAACGATCGAACAGTGGAGATGTACATGATCGGGGGAATGAAGAAGACGACAAGCCGTTTAGCCATTGCGACGGCGGCTGGTCTGTTCGCAGGCGGTTTGGCGCTGACACCGGCTCAAGCGGCCGATCTCGGCGGCGATTGCTGCGCGGACCTCGAGGAGCGGGTTGCCGAGCTCGAGGCCACGACCGTTCGCAAAGGCAACCGCAAAGTGTCCGTGAAAGTGTCCGGCCAGGTCAATTACCTCCTACTGGTCTGGGACGATGGAGAGGACACCGACGCCTATATCGTCGACAACAATGAATCCTCGTCGCGTTTCCGGTTCACGGGCGCGGCGAAGTTCAAGCCCGGCTGGTCCGCCGGCTTCATCATGGAAGTCGAGTTCGACGGTGCCAATGGCAACAATGTCAGCCAGATCTCGGACGGCGCGCCGAACGAGAACCGGGATCTGACCCTCGACGGCCGCAAGGTCGCCTGGTACCTCAAGAGTGATCGTCTCGGTGAGATCTGGATGGGCCGCTATTCGCCCGCGACGGACGACATTCAGCTCCTGAACATTGCAGGCGTTCCGGGCACCAGCGCCGGTCAGTTCAACTATGGCGGCTTCTTCCTGCGGGTCCCGCAGGGCACCGGCGGCTGCGCCGGCACGGGCTGCCTGCTCAGCACCACGCTGGGCCAGTTGACGCCGTCGGACGATACCCGCCGCGGCGAGCTGATCCGCTACAACACGCCGTCTCTGGCCGGTTTCGTGTTCTCAGTGTCCTGGGGCGAGGACGATTTCTTCGACGTGGCGGTCCGCTACAAGAAGGAATGGAACTCGATCCGCGTCGTCGGCGGCATCGGCTATCACACCGATACGGACGAAACCGCGGACGGCCAGATCGTCGCCCCGGACGCCGTGCCGGTGGCGAGTGGCGGCCTTCTCGCTGCCAGGGTCACCAATACCGACATCGAGCGATATGCGGGCTCGCTGTCGATCATGCATACGCCGACCGGCGTCTACGGCTATTACGGCTTCACCTATCAGGAGTTCGACGACAACAGCGCGTTGATCAACACGGCCTCCGACCTGACAACGGGCGATCGCGAGCACCATTACTTCCAGCTCGGCGTCAAGCGTCGCTGGCTGGCCAAGAACCTGGGCGCCACAACCATCTACGGCGAGTACGGCTGGTTCGAGGGTGCTCTCGAGAATACGAACGCGCCGAGCTTCTCGCAGACATTCGTCGGGGCGGGCGAGGCCTTTTTCGCGAACACCGAGACGGACTTCTACGGTGGCGGCATCGTGCAGGACATCGACAAGGCCGCAATGCAGCTTTGGGTGCACTTCGTCTATTACGAGCCTGAAGCCGATATCGTGAACGCCGCGACACTGGCCACGGCGAGTGTGCCGTTCGAGGAATTCTGGTTCCTGTCCTTCGGCGGCAAGATCAAGTTCTAGGGCTTGATCGACAGATCGAAACGAAAAACGGCGAGCCGCCCGAGGGGCGGCTCGCCCTTTATGGCGGGACGGGCGTCGGCCCCGGCAAGCCGTCGATCCGGACCCTTTGCGGCGCGCTGATTTGTTTTCGCGACTGTGAGATGGTGGCGAAAGTGAGGCGCCTCTGGAATTGAGGCGAAAAACCGGCAAGAATCTGTTGCGCAAATGCAACATAGGAAAA
>JAKSBI010000788.1 GCA_022361215.1 Hyphomicrobiales bacterium
CGTGACACGCCTTCGGCGGCATCGCTTTCTCCAAGCTCCATACCCGATGCCGGCCACTCAAAACTGCAAGAGCCCGCCACCGGGGGCGGGCTCTTGCGCTTTGCGATCGCAGAGCGCCGCGCGGTTACGCGGCTCTGACCTTGTCGATGAAGGCATCGACGCTGCGGTTGAGATCGCCGGCCTGCTCGCGTAGCTGTTGCGCGGCGGTGCGGAACTCGTCGCTGACCTGGCTGGTCTGGGTGGCGGCGCCGCGGATGCTGTCGATCGAGTCCGTGACCTGGCCCGTGCCCTGGGAGGCGAGGCCGGCGCTGGAGGCGATGTCGCTGGTGGCCGCGCCCTGCTGCTCGGCCGTCGCGGCCACGGCGGAGGCGGCGTCGGTCATGTTGCTCAGGTGCTCGGCGATCTTCTGCACGCCCTCCAGGGACTGGGTGGCGGTCTCCTGGATCTCCTGCACCTGCTGATCGATCCGCTCGGTGGCCTTGCCGGTCTGGCTGGCCAGCTCTTTCACCTCCGAGGCGACGACGGCGAAGCCCTTGCCGGCCTCGCCGGCCCGCGCCGCCTCGATGGTGGCGTTCAGGGCGAGCAGGTTGGTCTGCTCCGCGATGTCCTGGATCAGCGTGGTCACCTCGCTGATCTGTGCGATCGCCTGGCTCAGCTTCGCCATGTCGGCATTGGTCCGGTCGGCGCTGTCGGCGGCGGCGGCGACGAGCTTCGAGGATGTGCCGGCCTGGTTGGCGACCTCGCCCACGGAGCTGGAGAGCTCCTCGGTGGCGCTGGCAACGGTGTTGACGCTGGCGGCGGCGCTCTTCGAGGCCTCCTGGACGACCTCGACCTGCTTCGTGGTCTCGTCCGCCACTTCGGAGAGCTTCTGGGAGCTGTCGCTGAGCGCGCCCACGGCAGTGGCAACGTCGGTCACCAGCCGCTTGACATTGGCCTCGAACTCGTCGGCGAGGCCGTTCATCTCCTCGCGCCGGCGTTTCGCCTGCGCGGCTTCGCTCTCGCGGCTTCGCTCCTCCGTCTTCCGCGCCTCCAGCAGGTTGTTGCGGAAGACCAGCAGCGCGGAGCTGACGGCGCCGATTTCGTCGCCGCGCCCGGTGTTGGGGACGTCCACGTCCAGATTCCCGTCGGCCAGCGCCATGGTCGTCTGGGCCAGGGTCTGTGTCGGGCGCGAGATCATGCGGTAGCTGAGCCACGCGAACAGCAGCGTCAGGGCCAGGCTGACGCCGCCGCTGGCGAGGGCGACCGTCTCGAGGATCTGCAGGCTGCGTTGCTGCTCCATTCCGGCCGCGGCGACCCGCTCGAACAGATCCTTGCGGACGCTCTGCATCTGCGCCTCGGCCTCGTCCAGCGCCATTTGCGGCTCGCCCGTGCTCTCGATCGCGCGGGCCAGATCGACGGTTCCCGGATCGCGCATCAGCTTGATCTGCCGCTCGGCATATGTGGACCGCCACGTTCCGAAGGCGGCCTCGACGCTCTCGACCGAGGCGCTGGCCAGCATGTCGGTCTGCTGCAACGCCGCCAGGTGCGTCTTGTGCTCGGCGGCGGCCGCCTCATAGCGGGCGAGCAGGGAGCGGTCGCCGGTGAGAAGAAAGGCGCGCACGGCGCCGGTGGCCGCGTCGATGCTCTTCTTGTAGGC
>JAKSBI010000390.1 GCA_022361215.1 Hyphomicrobiales bacterium
CAACACGGTCGAGAACGTCGGCACCAGCCACCTCTCCATCGTCGATAGCGAGGGCAACGCCGTCGCCATGACCACGACCATCGAGGCGGGCTTCGGCTCCGGCTTCATGGTGCGCGGCTTTCTGCTGAACAACGAGCTGACGGACTTCGCCTTCCGCCCGCGAGACCGCGAGGGCCGGCCGGTGGCGAACCGCGTCGAGGGCGGCAAGCGGCCGCGCAGCTCCATGGCGCCCACCCTGGTCTTCGCCCCCGAAGGCGGCCTGCGCATGGTCGTCGGCTCGCCCGGCGGCACGCCCATCATCGTCTACGTGCTGAAGGCGCTCATCGCCCATCTCGACTGGGGGCTCGACGCCCAGGCGGCAGCCTCCCTCACCAATTTCGGCAGCTTCTTCGGCCCGTTCGTCATGGAGCCCGGCCCCGACGCCACACGCCTCGCGCCCGCGCTCCGCGCCCGCGGCCACACCGTGCGAACCGCCCCCCTGACCAGCGGCACCCACATCGTCGTGGTGCGCCCCGACGGCCTCGAAGGCGGCGCCGACCCGCGGCGCGAGGGCGTCGCGCTGGGCGATTAGGGCCGCTTCCGTCCCGCCCGCAGCCACCTCACTCCGTCATTCCTGCGACAGCAGGACTCCATTTACACGCGCCTCACGCCAGAGCCGATCGGCTCGTGCGCCAACCGTTCGTGGATCAACGGTCGAATCCTATGCTTCGCAGCTACCGCCAATGGAGTCCTGCTGTCGCAGGAATGACGGGGGTGTTTCGTACGCGTTTGAACACAAACCGGCTCGGAGGCCGTCGTTATACCGCAATGCCATTGCGGCGCCGGCTCACGACGCAATCGCCGTGCACTGGGCGACTGGCTGCTCGGCGTTTTGCCGCAATAGTCGGGCGGCGTGCGGGAGCCTATGATAGACGGCCGTCGAACGACGAAGAGCTTTATTGTCCCGTGTCGAAGAAAAAGATCCTGATTCGCGGCGCCGGCGTCGCCGGTTTGTGGCAGGCGCTGATGCTGGCGCGCCGCGGCCACGACGTCACCGTGGCCGAGCGCACGGCCGCGCCCTTCGCTGGCGCCTGCAGCGCCTATGCGGGCGGCATGCTGGCGCCTTATTGCGAGGAGGAGTCGGCCGAGCCGCTGATCCGCGATCTCGGGCTGCGCTCCATCGCGCTCTGGCGCGAGGCCTATCCCCAGACGCAGGCCGCCGGCAGCCTGATCGTCACCCAGCCGCGCGACCGGCGCGAGCTCGACCGCTACGCGCGCATGACCGAAGGCCACGAGCGCATCAACGGCAACCGTGTGGGCGATCTGGAGCCGGAGCTGGCGGACCGGTTCTCCGTCGCCCTCTACTACGCCCAGGAGGCCCATGTGGTGCCGGGCCCGGCGCTGGATTTCCTCGTAGAGGCCGCGCGCGGGGCGGGCGCGGATCTGCGCTTCGGCGAGGAAGCCGTTGACACCAAACCGGATTGGACCATCGACTGTCGCGGCCTCGCCGCGCGCGATGCGCTGCCGGAGCTGCGCGGCGTGCGCGGCGAGCGCCTGCTGATCAGGACCGAGGAGGTCCGACTGGAGCGGCCCGTGCGCCTCTTGCACCCGCGCTTCCCGATCTATGTGGTGCCCTGGGACGACAACGTCTTCATGGTCGGCGCCACGCAGATCGAGAGCGAGGAGGCCGGCGCCGTCAGCGTGCGCTCGGCGCTGGAGCTGCTCTCCACGGCCTATGCGCTGCATCCGGCATTCGGCGAGGCCGAGATCGTCGAGTTCGGCGCCGGCGTGCGGCCGGCCTTTCCCGACAATCTGCCGAGGGTTGTTGTCAACGGCCGCGAAATCTATGTAAACGGTCTCTTCAGACACGGATTTCTGCTGGCGCCGGCGCTCGCCGAGCTGGTCGCGGCCCATGTGGACGAGGGCGCCAGCCATCCGGAGGTGTTCGTTGAAGATCGTCTTGAACGGTGAGCCGCAGGTGACCGCCGCCGCAACGCTGGCGGAGCTGTGCGCGTCGCTGGGCCTCGGCGATGCCAAGATCGCCACCGCGGTCAATGGCGACTTCGTGCCCGCGCAAGAGCGCACAGGCCTGAAGCTCGCCGAGGACGACAGGATCGAGATCGTTGCGCCGAGACAGGGCGGGTGATGCTGAAGCTCTATGAGTCCACGTTCGGTTCCAGGCTCTTGCTCGGAACCGCGCAATACCCATCGCCGCAGGTGCTGCGCGATGCGGTGACCGCCGCCGGGGTCGAGGTCATCACCGTGTCGGTCCGCCGTGAGGCCGCGCGCGCCCGCGCCGGCCAGCGCTTCTGGGAGCTGATCACCGAGCTCGGCGTCAAGGTGCTGCCGAACACCGCCGGCTGCCGCACCGTGAAGGAGGCGGTGACCACGGCCCAGATGGCGCGGGAGCTGTTCGACACGTCCTGGGTCAAGCTCGAGGTCATCGCCAACGACGACACGCTGCAGCCGGATCTGTTCGGCCTCGTGGAGGCCGCGCGCATCCTCACCGGCGAGGGCTTCCAGGTGCTGCCCTACACCACCGAGGACCTGGGCGCGGCGGAGAAGCTGATGGAGGCGGGCTGCGAGCTGCTGATGCCCTGGGGCGCGCCGATCGGCTCGGGCCAGGGCCTGGCCAACCCGGCGGCGCTGCGCACCATGCGCGCCTACTTCCCCGAGACCACGCTGATCGTCGACGCCGGCATCGGCGCGCCGTCCCACGCCGCGCAGGCCATGGAGATGGGCTTCGACGCCATCCTGCTGAACACCGCCGTGGCCAAGGCCGGCGACCCGCCGACCATGGCGCAGGCCTTCGCCAAGGCCGTCGAGGCCGGACGGCTCGCCTATGAGGGCGGCCTGATGGAGCCGCGCGATATGGCCAGCCCGTCGACGCCCGTCGCCGGCACGCCGTTCTTCCAGCTCGACAATGCTTCATAAGTTCTATCCGGTCGTCCCGGACGCCGGCTGGGTGAAACGCCTCGCCCCGCTCGGCGTCAAGACCGTCCAGCTCCGCCTGAAGGACGCGCCCCCGGACGAAGTGCGCCGCCAGATTGCCGATTGCTTGGAGGCGTGCGCGGCCGCGGACTGCCAGCTCATCGTCAACGACTACTGGCGCGATGCCATCGACCTCGGCGCCGACTACATCCATCTGGGCCAGGAGGACCTGGCCGCCGCCGACCTCGCCGCCATCAAGGCGGCGAAGCTGAAGCTCGGGCTCAGCACCCACTCCCACGAGGAGCTGGCGACGGCGCTCGCCGCCGAGCCGGACTATGTGGCCCTCGGCCCCATCTACGAGACCAAGCTGAAGAAAATGAAATGGGCGCCCCAGGGCCTCGACCGGCTGGGCGACTGGAAGTCGCGCATCGCCTGTCCGCTGGTCGCCATCGGCGGCATCACGGTGGAGCGCGCCCGCGCCGTGCTGGACGCCGGCGCCGACTCCATCGCCGTCGTCACCGACGTGGTCATGCATGCCGATCCGGAGACCCGCGTCAGGGAATGGCTGCGGGCTGTGGCCTGACCCGGGGCGGCGCGGCCGCCGCCTCGGCCTGTGCCGGCGCCATGGCCTCGGCCTTCCAGGCCTGGAACATCAGGATATCCCAGAGCAGATACTGCCAGTTCAGCTTGCCCGACAGGTGCTCGTCCCATTTCCGGCGAATCGGCGCCGGGTCGAACAGGCCGTCCTCGCCGAGCGCCTTCGGGTCGAGCAGGCTCTCGCACCAGTCGCGCAAGGGGCCGCGCAGCCACTCGTCGATGGGCATGCCGAAGCCCATCTTCGGGCGCTCCAGCAGGCGCTCCGGCACGTGCTTGTAGAGGAGCTGGCGCAGCAGCCATTTGGTCTTGCCGTTGCGCACCTTGAAGCGGTGCGGCAGCCGCCAGGCCAGCTCCACCACCCGGTGATCCAGGATCGGCACCCGCGCCTCCAGCGAGACGGCCATGCTGGCGCGGTCGACCTTTGTCAGAATGGCGTCCGGCAG
>JAKSBI010000743.1 GCA_022361215.1 Hyphomicrobiales bacterium
GTCGAGACGGGCCGGCCCTCGGCCGTCCATTTGGGCCAGCCGCCGTCGAGCACGGCCGCATCATCGAAGCCGAAGCCGCGCAGCATCCACCAGACGCGCGCCGCCCACTGGTTGCGGCTGCGGTCGTAGAGCACGACGCGGTGGCCCGGACCGACGCCGAGGCGCGACATGGCGGCGGTGAAGGCGTCGGCCGCCGGCACCACGAAGCGCAGCGGGCTCGATGGGTCGCAGAGGTCGTCCTGCAGGTCGATGAAGGCGCTGCCCGGAATGTGGCCCGCCTCGTAGTCGCCGCGCGCGCTCGCCGCCTGCTGGCCGGAGTTGTCCGGCAGCGGCCTCAGGTGGACGGTGCAGTCGAAGACCCTGAGGTCCGGGTCCTCCAGACGGTCGGCGAGCCAGTCGGTCGAGACCAGGACCTCGGGTCTGGCGAAGTTGTCGCTCATGCCATGCCTCTTGTTCGTTGTGTCCCTAACGGACTACCACTGCCGGACCGCCATTTCGAGAGATAGAGCCGAAGCAGGACGAGACATGCAGGACCAGCCGCACCGCCCCGAAACCGAACGCCCCCTCACCAGCGAGACCATCCAGGTGCTTCAGAACCGCGTCAGCGTGCGCAGCTACACCGACGAGCCCGTCTCCGAGGCGACGGTGGACGCCGTGCTGAAGGCGGCCTTCCGGGCGCCCACCTCGTCGAACATCCAGGCTTACAGCGTCGTGGCGGTGCGCGACCCGGACGTCCGGGCGGAGCTGGCGCCCGTGACCGGCAACCAGCGCCACGTGCTGGAGGCGCCGGTGTTCCTGGCCTTCTGCGCCGACCTCACGCGCATCGAGGCGGCCTTGACCCGGAACGGCCACGACCTCGACGACAACAATTTCGAGATGGGCCTGGTGGCCACCGTCGACGCCGCGCTGGTCGGCATGTCGGCCTATCTGGCGGCGGACTCGCTGGGGCTCAAGGGCGTGATGATCGGCGCCGTGCGCAACGACGCGCTCGCCACCGCCCGCATACTGGGCCTGCCGCGGCGGGTCTACTGCGTCTTCGGCATGTGCCTCGGCTGGCCCGACGACGTGCCGCCGCAAAAGCCGCGCATGGATTTCGCCCGCATGGTGCACCGCGACCAATATGGCCGCCTCGGCGACGACCGGGAGATTGACACTGCGCTCGCCGACTACGACGCCGCGCTCGCCGCCCACTATGCCGACCTCGGCAAGCCCACGACGCCGGACTCCTGGACCCACGACGTGGACAACAAGTTCCACGCCCGCCCGCGCGACGAGCTGAGGCAGCAGCTCGCGGCGCTCGGCTTCGATTTCAAGTGACGGGCGCCGCCGCCGCCGATCAGGTGCAGGCGTCGACGGCCTCGAAGATCCGCAGCACGCCGTTCTGATCGGTGACCTCGAGCGTGCCGACGAAGTTGCCCGTGCCCTCGCAGATAACGTCGCCCGGCGCGTCGGTCACGACATTGCCCGTGCTGCCGGGCAGCAGCGTGTTGCCGACGAGGTCGAAGTCGAAGACGTCGCCGCCGATGCCCGAGAAGGTGTTGCCGGACAGCGTCAGGTTGGTGTTGTTCGTGTAGAAGCGCATGCCATCGCCGCCCGCGTTCGAGATGGTGTTGTCCGACACCGTCACGTCGCTGTTGGCGGTGAAGATGAACACGCCATCGAAACGCGCGTTCGCGATGGTGTTGTCCGACACCGTCACGGTGCTGTTGTTGTCGAAGAAGTGCACGCCTTCGTCGCCCGTGTTCGCGATGGTGTTGCCCGACACCATCACGTTGCTGTTGTTGCTGGAGAAGCGCACGCCGTTGGCGCCCGTGTTCGCGATGGTGTTGTCCGACACCGTCACGGTGCTGTTGTTATTGACGAAGTCCACGCCTCGGCCAAACGTGTCCGTGATGATGTTGCCAGACACCGTCACGGTGCTGTTGTCATTCTCGAAGTCCACGCCTTGGGCGTCCGTGTCCGTGATGATGTTGCCGGACACCGTCACGGTGCTGTTGGCGTTGCGGAAGCCCACGCCATCGCCGCCCGTGTTCGCGATGGTGTTGTCCGACACCGTCACGGTGCTGTTGCCGCTGAGGAAGTGCACGCCTTCGTCGCCCGTGTTCGCGATGGTGTTGCCCGACACCGTCACGGTGCTGTTGGCGTTGCGGAAGCGCACGCCTTCGCCGCCCGTGTTCGCGATGGTGTTGTCCGACAGCGTCACGTCGTTATTGTTGTTGCCGAAGAACACGCCACGTTCGCGCGTGTTCGCGATGGTGTTGCCCGACAGCGTCACATTGCCGTTGTTGTCGTCGAATTCCACGCTATCGTCGCCCGTGTTGGAGACTGCGTTCCGCTCGATCACAACATTGCTCAGGTCATCGAGGCCGCGGATGCCATGGTTGCCGGCAATGCCCACCCCGACGCCGCCGGCGCCCTGAATGTCCAGCCCCACCACGTGGGTGTTGGAAGCCACGGTGACCACGCCGGTGTTGTCATTGCCGTCGTTGGAGAACAGCGTCGGCCGCGCACCGGGGGCCGTGAACGCTGCCACGGTTCCGGACCTGGCGCCGCGCACGTTGATCGTGCTGCCGCCGCCCTGAAGCGTCTGACTGGCCTGCAGCGCCTGGCCCTCGGTGGCCGAGACGTCGATCTGACCGCCCTTGCCCTGCACCACGATCAGCGTGTTGGGTCCGATGGCCACGGCATTGGCGACACCGTCGGCGGTGCTGGCCACGGCCGCCTGGTTGAACAGTACATTGGTCGCCGTGTCGAAGACGTTCTCCTCCTCGCTCTCGGCCGTCACGATGTCGGTGTCGCGCACCAGGCTCTCGGTCATGCGCCGCTCCTGCGGCGTCAGTGACGCCAGCAGCGTGCCCCGGGCGTCCTTGCCGCCGCCGCCGAACGGGATGCGCAGGCGCACGCCGCCCTCCCACTGGTCCTCGCGCACCTCGTCGTACTGGACCTCGCCCTCCAGCGTCAAGCGCGAGCCGGGCAGGCCCTGGAAAACATCGTCGATGCGCCACTCGATGCGGGCGCGGGGACCCGCCACCTCTTCGAGCGCGTCGCCGTCGTCGAAGTAGAAGCCGCCGGCGTAGACGCGCAGCTCGTGCGAGCGGCCTTGGCGAGCGGGACCGTCCTTAA
>JAKSBI010000644.1 GCA_022361215.1 Hyphomicrobiales bacterium
CGGGTTGTCGGCCGTCACCTGAAAGGCGGCGCCGAGCGATCCGGCGGTCACCGCCTTCAGACCCCCGGCGTCGGCGGCGAGCGGCCGGTCCGGCCGGCTCGAGAACAGCCCGGCCGCGAAGGCCTCCAGGCTGGCGATGGCGAGGCCCTCGGAGCGGGAGAGCACGGCGGGCGAGCGCGGATCCCGGAAGCGCCAGCGAGCGCCCGCGCCGGCGTCGAGCAGCACGCTGGTGACCACGAGGTCGATGCGGATGCGCGCCAGCTCCGCAGGATCGGCGGCGAGCGCTCCGGCCATCGCCTGCCAGCGGTCGGCGCCGTCCACCGCGAAATGCCGCCAGCGGGCGTGGAACGGGATATCGAGGTCCGGGTAGGCCTGCCGGGTGGTCTCGATGACGAGGTCGGCCGTGGCGTCGAGGCGGTCCGTGGCCACGCTGAAATGCGACAGCTCGCCGGCCTCTCCGATCTCCAGGATGCGGTGGCAGCGCTCGCGCACCGCCTCAGCGGTCAGCAGCGACGCGGCGGCGCCTGCGGACGCCGGTGAGAGCTCAGTACTCGTCAAGACCGCGTCCCTTGGTCTTGTTCAGGTCGTCGGGCGCGGAGACGCTCTCGTCGACCAAGTAGCCGGCGGCCTTCTTGGCGTCCATCTCCACCTGCGCGTCGGGCGGGATCAGCTCGTCCGGAATCGGCACGCGCTCGCCGACCGTGACCCCCTGGGAGACCAGGGCGTCGTGCTTCATGTTGCTCATGGACATGAAGCGGTCGATGCGCGTGACGCCGAGCCAGTGGAAGACGTCGGGCATCAGGTCCTGGAAGCGCATGTCCTGGACGCCGGCGACGCATTCGGTGCGCTCGAAATAGCCGGCGGCGGTGTCGCCCTCGGGGTTGCGCTTGCGGGCGTTGTAGACCAGGAACTTGGTGACCTCGCCGAGCGCCCTGCCCTCCTTGCGGTTGTAGACGATCAGGCCCGTGCCGCCCTCCTGGGCGGTGCGCACGCACTCCTCGATGCCGTGGGTCAAGTAGGGCCGGCAGGTGCAGATGTCGGAGCCGAAGACGTCCGACCCGTTGCACTCGTCGTGCACCCGGCAGGCGAGCTTGCGGTCCTGGCGCCAGAGCCCGTCGACGTCGCCGAAGACGTAGAGCGTGATGTTGCCGATCGGCGGCAGGAACACGGTCAGGTCCGAGCGGGTGACCAGGTCCGGGAACATGCCGCCGGTGTACTCGAAGAGCGCGCGGCGCAGGTCCGCCTCTTCGAGTCTGAGCCTGTGGGCGATACCCGGCAGATACCAGACCGGCTCGATGGCCGCCTTGGTGACGTTGGCCTCGCCCGCTTCCGTCAGCACCCGGCCGTCGGGCACCAGGCGCTCGGCGGCCATGGCCTCGCGGAACTCCGGCAGGTTGATGCGCGCCTTGGTGATGGCGATGGTCGGCTGGACGCTCAGGCCCCTGGCGATGTGGTCGGCGAAGGCCTCCGCCACCATGTGCCCGTAAGGGTCGAGCGAGACGATGCTGTCCGCCCCGGTCCATTGCGGGAACGGCCCGATGGTGTCGGTGGGGGCGGTGTCCGTAAAGTCGGGGCGATGCACCGGATCGAGGGTGCCGGAGGCGATGGCCAGCGCCCGGTAGACGCCATAGGCGCCCGCATGCACGCCGATGACGTTGCGATGGGTCGGGTCGTTGAAGCTGCCGACCACGGGGCCCCGCCCCGCCGCCGTCGGCGCGCCCCAGACGATCTTGGGCGGCTGCTTGGCGCCCTTCGGCGGATGCGACGTCAAAACGATATGCTTGGGTGCGTTCATGGACCGAGCAAGCTCCTGGCGGAAAGAAAAGAGATCAGAATATCACAAAGGCCGTTCAATCGTCTTCAGCGATATCCTCGGCCCACAGCTCGGGCTTCTCCGCGATGAAACGGGCCATCAGCGCGATGCAGTCCGGATCGTCGGCAACCACCACGTCGACGCCGTGCTCGCGCAGAAAATCCGGGTTTCCGGGGAAGTTCTCGGCCTCGCCCACGACGACGCGCGGGATGGCGAACTGCACGATGGTGCCGGAGCACATCATGCAGGGGCTGAGCGTGGTGTAGAGGGTCATGCCGCGGTAGGACCGCTGCCGCCCGGCGCGGCGCAGGCAATCCATCTCGCCATGGGCGATGGGATCGCCCTCCTGCACACGGCGGTTGCGCCCGGTGGCGATCAGCCGGTCGCCCTCTGCCAGCGCGCCGCCGATCGGGAGCCCGCCTTCGTCGTAGCCCTGCCTGGCCTCGTCGTAAGCCTTCCTCAGGAACGCCTTGTCGGTCTCGCTCAGCATCGGGGCAAGCTCCACTTCGACTCGATTTGCGCCGCACAGCATCGTGCGACCCCATCAGAGCAGACCAATGTATCCCGAATGCTTCAAGAATTGATGAGCCGCGCCCCGCTGCGCCCCGGCTTCGGCTCGCGGTCGCAGTGCCGCCAAAACGAAAAGGGCGGAGGCCCTCCCCGGCCTCCGCCCACCCCCGGACCCACGTCCGGGCCCCTATGCCACAACTCTACTTGACGACGTATTTGCAGGGCTTGGCCTTCGCCACGCACTGCCAGTTGGCGCCGACAGCGAAGCAACCGACACCCTTGTTCTCGGCGATCTTCCACACGGACCAGGCCAGGCCGTACTTGCCCTTCGCCACGGCCGGCCAATTCTGGACGGCCTGGCTGGTGGCCGCGGACTTGTTCGGGTGCACGGCCGCGGCCGTGGTGAAGCCGCCCTTGCACTGATAGGCATGGGCCGGAGCCGCCATCATCGACACCACCACATTGGCGATGGCCAGCGCGCCCAGGAAGATCTTCAGTTTCGTTCCGTTCGACATCGGGTTTCTCCAAATCCAACCGTGTTTCGACGTGAGGCGAAGCCCGGCCGGCGGGGGCGCGGCGGCTCGCCAGGTTCACGGGCTTCGTCGTAGGGACGTCTGGAAAGGTTCAAACGGACGCGAAATTTTTCGAATAGGCAGAAGTTGCCCGGTCCGGCATTTATCACCCGGACCTTTTTGCCGCGCCGATTGCGCGATCATCTCATGTCCAACTGACACCCAAGGTTTTAAAAGAATTCCGGATGCCTATACGACCTACGTGTCTTGGCGTGCTTCTTGCGCTACTTCCGGCAGTAAATGCGTTTGCTGATAGTCAGGAGTACACGATGACCAGCATTTCAGGGATTCCGGCATCTAGCCTTCACCAGGTAAAGCCGGCAATCGGGCCACGCTCGAGTGACGCCGACGACCGGAAAATGCATGAGTTCTTTAAGTCGCTCGAAATGTCGCCCGCCGAGCGCGCGGCACAGATAGCCAAACACGACGCTGACCAAGCCCAAACCG
>JAKSBI010000100.1 GCA_022361215.1 Hyphomicrobiales bacterium
AATCAGAAGCTCTCAGAGGCGCGCGCCCGGTCGGTCCGCGACTATCTGGTGGGCGCCTACAAGCTGGACCCGAAGCTGCTGCTGGCGGTCGGCTTCGGCGAGGAGCAGCTGAAGATCGAGGACGACCCGCTGGCGGACGAGAACCGCCGGGTGCAGGTCACCAATCTCGAGAAATAGCCCAGCGCCTGCTGACAATCACGTTGCGCGCGAGGCCGCGGCCTCGCGCGTCTCGACCCTCAATGGGTGAAGCCGCCGCTCAGCCGGAGCAGTCCCAGAATCGCGGCCACGATGACGGCCGCCGCCGCCACTCTGAGCGCCCACATGCCCGGACCCGGCCCCGCAGGGCGCCGCCGGGTCGTGCGGCGCGGCTCGCTCGGCGGGTCCTTGTCGTGTTGCGCGTTCATGCGAAGTCCTGTGCGTCGCTGCGGTCGGGCCCGGATTGCGCTCGGCCGGTCCCGCCGTCGCGGTCTCTTCGCCTAAAGCATGTCTCCCGAAAGTGGATACCAGTTTCGGGAACAAAGACATGCTTCACCAAAGAGCTAGAGCAATGGCGCGAATCGGAATGATCGCGACAGGCTCTAGCGGCGGGCGAACGGACCCTCTATCAAACGGACGTAGAGCGTTCACGACCGAGCGCCGGGAGTGTCCCCGGCAACTGTGGCGTTCGGTGGGCCGCGTTTTGTTGGCCGATCGATCGTCCTCGGCCGATGAGACCGTGCGGAGCGCGTGCGTTCGCCACCCTGCCGGAGGTTTGCGCGCCGGCAGGGTGGCGCATGCTCGCCGCAGGCGCGGGCCCGCCGACCCGCGTCCCGCCTATTGCGTCTGCTGCAGCTGCTGCACCTGGCCCTGAAGCTGCTCGGCCTGGGTGCGGTGGCGTTCCGCCTCGGCCTGGGCCGCCCTCAGGTTGGCCTGCGCGTCCGTCAGCTGGGAGCGTGCGCTCGTCAGGCTGGACTGGATGGACTCGAGCTGCTTCGCGGTCTCCGTCGCACGCTCGGTCTGCTTCGCGAGATCGGCCTTGGTGGCTTCGTTCTCTCTCAACAGCGCCTCGATGCGGGCGCTGGCGGCCTGCATCTCCGACTGCAGCTTCGCGACCGCCGACTTCTCCTGCTCGAGCGTCGACGCGCTGCTCTCCTGCACCTTGGCCAGCTCGGTCCGGGCGGCCTCGGCGGCGGCACCGAGCTCCGCCACCATCGATTTGCTCTTCCTGAGCTCGAGCTGGGCGGCGTCGCGCTCCTTGCCGAGCGCCTCCATCTGCGTCTTCGCCGTGCTTGCGTCGGAGCGCAGCTTGGCGATCGCGGCGGTGCTCTGCGCATAGGCCTTCTCGGCGCCCGAGAGCTTGTGCCTGACGTCCTCGAGCTCGCCCGAGAGCATGCCGGCTTTCTTCTCCGCGGCCGCCTTTGCCTCCTCGGCCGCCTTCAGCGCCGCCGCGGCCTCCTCGTTCTTCTTGGCCAGATCGTCGAGGCCGGCTTGCAGGGACGTCCGCTCGCGCTGCACCTTTTCGAGCGCCGCCTCCTTGGCTTCGAGCGCGGTGCGGTGCGACGAGCCCTGATAGAGGGCATAGATCAGCACCAGCACGCCGGCCACCGCCACGCCCCAGAAGAGCGAGGGCTGCACGCCGGACGGCGGAGGCGGCGCGGGCCTCGGCGCCGGTTTCGGTGTGCTGGCCGTGGCCGCTGCGGGCTTGCTCTCGGCGGCCTTCGGCTCCGCCGGCTTGGTCTCCTTCGCAGCCGGCTCCTTGGCCTCGGAGGTCTTGGCGTCTTCGCCCTTGGATGCGGTGGATTTGGTCTCCGCCGCCGGCTTGGTCTCTGCGGTCTTCGCGTCCTTGGCCGCCGGCTCTTTGGCCTTTGCGTCGTCCGCCTTGGTGTCGGCGGTCTTGGAGTCCTTGGCTGAGGTCTCGGCCGGTTTCGCGCCCGCGGTCTTCGCCTCG
>JAKSBI010000233.1 GCA_022361215.1 Hyphomicrobiales bacterium
ATAGCTGTCCGGTTAAGCGTGTTAAGTGATTGAAATGCCTCAACTTGTTAGTCCCGTGTCCAGAGCGCCAGAAATCCAAGATTTCTAAGCTTTATCAACCGGTTATCGAATTTCTGAATTTCTAAACCGGACAGCTATGGGCTTGACCCGGCAATCCATGCCGTTTCCTCTCGAATCTGCCGAGAGGAAACGGCATGGATGCCCGGATCAGGTCCGGGCATGACGAAAAGCGAGGGCGCGGTAGACCACCCGAACGGCTATCCGGGCGCTCAACTTAAGGTCGGAAACCAAGGCTGCCGCTGCCATGCAGACCGACACGCTCCCAGAATCCCGGACACCGCTGTGCGAAAGCAGGACTCCATTTACACGTGCCACCAGAGAAAGAGGCTCGGTTGATGCGCGAGCCTCGCGTGCACGATCGTCGGCACCTTTGCTCGGTTGCCGGCGCCAATGGATTCCTGCTTTCGCAGGAATGACGGAGGAAAATTGCCAGTCATGCATCCGCATCCTATCGGAGGGGAAACACCCTATTCCGATTGAGCCCCGGCCAGCTCGTCGACCGAGCGCAGCAGCAGGGCCAGGTCCTGGGGGCGCGACAGGCGGTGCTCGCCGTCCTTGATCAGGGTGAGGCGGATGTCGTCGCGGTCGAGCAGGTCCACCAGCTCCAGGGAATGGCGCCAAGGCACGTCCGGATCCTGCTGGCCGTGCAGGATATGGATCGGGCAGCCGGGGTCGAACGGGGCCGGCCGGATCAGGTGGCGGCGGCCCTCCTCGATCAGGCGCTTGGTGATGGGGTAGGGGCCGTCGCCGTAGCGCGAGGGCCGCATGAAGACGCCGTCGCGTTCGAGCGCGGCGCGGGCTTCGTCGGGGAGGCGCTTCCACATCAGCTCCTCCGTCATGTCCCAGGCCGGCGCGATCAGCACGGCGCCGCGGACCCGGCCGGCGGCGCTGCCCGAGCGCATGTTGAGCCGCCGGAGCGCCAGCAGCGCGAGCCAGCCACCCATGCTGGAGCCGATCAGGAGCTTCGGCCGCGCGGCGATCCGGTCCAGCACCGCGAGCGTCTCTTCGAGCCAGCGCCCGATGGTGCCGTCCTCGAACGCGCCCTCGGACTGGCCGTGGCCGGAGCAGTCGAAGCGCAGGAGCGGGACGGCATTCTCCGCGGCCCACGCCGCCAGCGCCGACGCCTTGGTGCTGGTCATCTCGGAGCGCAGCCCCGAGAGCCAGACCAGGCAGGGCGCGTCGCTCTCAAGGCCGGACTCCAGAAAGGCGATGCGGCGTTGGGCCTCGCCCGCGCCGACGGTGAGGAATTGCGGTTTCTCGTCTGTCATCCTATCAAGCGACGGCTCTTGCGAACGTTTCGGGGCCTGGCATGCGCGCCGCGACCATATTGCAGATTATCCCGCAACTCGATACCGGCGGTGCCGAGATGGCGACCCTGGAGATGGCCGGCGCCTTGAGCCTGGCAGGCGCGCGCGCCGTCGTCTTCAGCGAGGGCGGGCGCCTCGTGGCGGAGATCGAGGGCGCCGGGGGCCAGGTCCTGACGTTCCCGGCGGGCACCAAGAACCCGGCGCGCATGCTCGCCAACGCCGCCCGCCTGGCGCGGTTCATCCGCGAGCGCGGCGTCGATCTCGTGCATGCGCGCAGCCGCGCCCCGGCCTGGAGCGCGCTGCTTGCGGCGCGGCGCACGGGCGTCCCGCTGGTCACCACCTATCACGGCATCTATGGCAGCCGCGGGCCCTTGAAGACGCTCTACAACAGCGTCATGGCGCGCGGCGACTTGGTGATCGCCAACTCGCTCTATACGGCCGACCTGATCCGGAAGCGCCACGGCACGCCGGCGGAGCGGCTGCGGGTGATCCATCGCGGCGCCGATCTGGCGAAGTTCGATCCCGCAGCGGTGGCGCCGGAGCGGGTACGGGCGCTGCGCGACGCCTGGGGCGTGGCGGCGCATGAGCGCGTCGTGCTGCAAGCGGCGCGGCTGACCGACTGGAAGGGCCAGCGCTACGTCATCGAGGCGGCGGCCCGGCTCGCCGCCTCGGGGCGGCTCGACGGCGTCACGGTCGTGCTGGCGGGCGACGCCCAGGGCCGGGAGGGCTACGCCGCCGCGCTCGAGCGCCTGATCCGGTCGCACGGCCTCGGGGACCGGGTGCGGCTGGTCGGCCATTGCGACGACATTCCGGCCGCGTTCCTGACGGCTCATGTGGCGGTGGTGGCCTCCACGGAGCCCGAGGCCTTCGGGCGGGCGGCGGTGGAGGCGCAGGCCATGGGCTGCCCGGTGGTCGCGGCGGAGCTCGGCGCGGTGCCCGAGACCGTGCGCACGGCCGCCGACGGCCCGGGCGAAGCGCCGACCGGCTGGCGCGTGCCGCCGGCGGATGCGGACGCGCTGGCCGAGGCCGTGGCCGAGGGGCTCGGGCTCTCGGACGAGGCCCGGCGGGCCATGGGCGACGCCGCGCGGCAGCGCGTGGCGTCGCGGTTCTCGATCGAGCGGATGCGGGAGCGGACGCTGGCGGTCTACGACGAGCTGCTGCGCTCGGCGCTGACGGGCGCCTATCGCGACGCGCGAGATCTCGGGGCAGTACAACCGGCCGAACCCTCGCCGCTTGACTTGTAAAGCCTTCTTTTTGATTCTATGGGGGACGCTTTCTTGCGCGGGTCCGCCGCATTGGCACGGCGGGCCAAGCGTCATGTCCAATCTTTGGGGAGACAAACAGATCGCACGACGACCTATTCGGGGCAGACCGGAGCCTACTCGGGAGGGGCCTCGCGTCAACAAGTTGATCGAGGCCACTGAAGTTCAACTCATCGATGAAGCGGGCCAGCATGTTGGCTCGATAAGCCGCGACGACGCGCTTGAGCGCGCGGTGGAGGCTGGGCTCGATCTCGTCGAGATCGCGCCCAACTCGGAACCGCCCGTCTGCAAGATCCTCGATTACGGCAAATACAAGTACCAGGCCCAGAAGAAGGCTGCTGCCGCCCGCAAGAAGCAGAAGACCTTCGACGTGAAGGAAATCAAGATGCGGCCGAACATCGACACGCACGACTACGACGTGAAGATGCGGTCCATCCGACGCTTTTTCGAGCAGGGCGACAAAGTCAAGGTGACGCTGCGGTTCCGGGGCCGCGAGATGGCGCACCAGGAGCTCGGCACTCGACTGCTGCAGAAGGTGAAGGACGAGACCGAGGAGATCGCCAAGGTCGAGTCCGAGCCGAAACTCGAGGGACGGCAGATGGTGATGGTGCTGGCGCCGAAATAGGCGCGCGCCGTCGCTCACTCGCAATGCTGGCGGCGTTACGGCCGCGCAACGCCACGAGCGCTTGCGCGGGCGTGGCATTGCGCCTATAACGCGCGCCACATGGGCCGACCGGCGGGGCATGCCGTGGCGGTCCGAAATGCTTGAACGCAGTGACATTCGATCTTTTGGAGACAAGCAAAATGCCCAAGCTCAAGACCAAGAGCGGTGCCAAGAAGCGGTTTCGGCTGACGGCGGGCGGCAAGGTCCGCAGCCAGCAGGCGGGCAAGCGCCACGGCATGATCAAGCGGACCAAGAAGTTCATCCGCAATGCCCGCGGCACGACCATCCTGAAGGAGCAGGACGCCCGGATCGTCCGGAAGTTCCTGCCCTACGGCTGACCCGCTGAACCCATCCTTCCGAGAGCTCGGATTTTCAAGGGAGCATCGCCATGTCCCGTGTGAAACGCGGCGTTACCAAGCACGCCCGCCATCGTAAGGTCATCAAGCAGGCCAGCGGCTACTATGGCCGCCGCAAGAACACCTTCCGGGCCGCCAACCAGGCGGTGGAGAAGGCCGGCCAGTACGCCTATCGCGACCGCAAGCAGCGCAAGCGCAACTTCCGCTCGCTCTGGATCCAGCGCATCAACGCGGCCGCGCGCGAGCACGGCCTGACCTACGGCCGATTTATCGACGGCCTCGGCAAGGCCGGGGTCGAGATCGACCGCAAGATGCTGGCCGATCTCGCCGTCCGGGAGCCCGAGGCCTTCAAGACCCTGGTGGACCGGGCCGAAGCCGCTCTCAAATAGACGCGAGGCGCCGGTCCGTCGCACGCAACCCAGGCTGGCGGGCGGACGCATCTCCCTCAAGCGACAGGCGCCGCCGCCCGGCCGGACCCGACACCCTTCGCTTGAGATGTGAGCCATGTCAGACCTGCAACACCTCGAAGACGAAATCCTGGCCGCGATCACGGGCGCGGCCGACCTGACCGCGCTTGAAGACGTACGCGTCGGCGCGCTCGGCAAGAAGGGCCGGGTCAGCGCGCTGATGAAGGATCTGGGCCAGATGGAACCGGAGGACCGCAAGGCCTTCGGTCAGGCGGTCAACGGCCTGAAGCAGCGCGTCTCGGACGCCCTGACCGCACGCAAGGACGCGCTCCAGGAGGCGGAGATGGCCGTCCGGCTCCAGGCCGAGCAGGCCGACGTGACGCTGCCGGTGCGCGAAGGCCCCATCGGCGCGGGCCGCATCCACCCGATCACCCAGGTGACCGAGGAGGTGACCGAGATCTTCGCCGACATGGGCTTCTCCATCGCCGAAGGCCCGGACATCGAGACCGACGAGAACAACTTCACCGCCCTCAACATCCCGCCGGAGCATCCGGCCCGGCAGACGCAGGACAGCTTCTATTTCGCCGAGAAGGCGGACGGCTCGCGGCCGCTCCTGCGCACCCACACGAGCCCGGTGCAGATCCGCACCATGCGCGCGGTCGCGCCGCCCTTGCGCATCATCGTGCCGGGACGCGTCTATCGCCGCGACTCCGACCAGACCCACACCCCCATGTTCCATCAGGTCGAGGGCCTGGTGGTGGACGAGGAGACCCATTTCGGACACCTGAAATGGGTGCTGGAGGAGTTCTGCAAGTCCTACTTCGAGGTCGACGGCGTAAAGATGCGCTACCGCGCCAGCCATTTCCCCTTCACGGAGCCCTCCATGGAGGTCGATATCGGCTATGCCAAGGTCGGCGACGAGATCCGCATCGGCGAGGGCGACGAGTGGATGGAGATCCTGGGCTGCGGCATGGTGCACCCGAACGTGCTGCGCAACGTGGATCTCGATCCGGACCGCTACCAGGGCTTCGCCTTCGGCGTCGGGCTCGACCGGCTGGCCATGCTGAAATACGGCATGCCGGACCTGAGGGATTTCTTCGCCAACGATCTGCGCTGGCTCAGGCACTACGGCTTCTCCACGCTCGACGTGCCGACGCTCGCCCGGGGGCTCTCGTCATGAAGTTCACGCTGTCCTGGCTGAAGGACCATCTGGAGACCGACGCTACGCTCGACGAGATCGTGGAGAAGCTCACGGTCATCGGGCTGGAGGTCGACAAGGTGAGCGATCCGGCCGAGGCGCTGGCCGACTACGTGGTC
>JAKSBI010000179.1 GCA_022361215.1 Hyphomicrobiales bacterium
CCGGCCACCCATCTTCAGGCCGACGAGCTTCTCGCCGACGCCGTCCTCCTGGATGCGCTTGAGGGCTTCCTTGCCGACGAAGTGGCCCTTGGAGAAGTCCACCTGCCAGTCGAGCCCCACCTCGAAGGGGTTGGTCTCGATATCCATGTCCTGGCCCCAGGACAGAATGCCGGCTTCGAGGCGGCGGATATGGGAGGGCGCGATGACGTGCAGGTTGAATTCCGCGCCCGCCTCCTTGGCGGTGTGCCAGAGCCGGTCGGCAAACCGCGTGGCCTCGCGCAGATAGATCTCGTAGCCCACCTCGCCCGAGAAGCCCGTACGCGAGATGACGACCTCCATGCCGTCGAGTTTGGTTTCCGTGACCCCGTAATAGGGAACGGACTCGATCACGCTGCCGAACAGCTTGGTCATCAGCGCCTTGGCTTTCGGCCCCTGAATCTGCACCGGACAGACGTCGATCTCATGGATCGTGACGTCGAACCTGCCGTCGGCATTGAGGCCCTGCAGCCAGGCCCAGACGTCGGAGTCGGAGATCGAGAACCAGAATTCGTCGTCGGCGACGCGCAGCAGCACCGGATCGTTGATGATGCCGCCATACTGGTTGCACAGGATGACGTAGCGGCCCTGGCCCGTCGCAAGCTTGGTGTGCACGTCGCGGGTGATCACCAGGTCGACGAAGTCGGCCGCGTCCGTCCCCTTGACCTGGATCTGCCGTTCCACCGCGACGTTCCACAGGGTCACGTGCTGGGTGATGTACTCGTATTCCTTGAGGAGGCCGCCCTCCTCGAGGGGCACATAGGCGCGTGGGTGATAGGTGCGGTTGTAAGTCGTGTAGCACCAGCAGCCCTCCTGCTCGGAGAGGTGCCAGTAGGGCGACTTCCGCACCCGCGTCGAGATCAGCATCTTGGCGTCGCTGTTGCCCGACTGGCGGAGATTGATGGGCACCCGACGGCACTTCAGCTTCGGGAGATAGACCGGAAACGCGTCGCGGCCGAACGCGGCCGAAGGATCAATGGCAGCTGCTTGGTTCATGGGCTTGCCTCCGCCTCGAAGTACCAGCTCTGATTGGCTTCAAGATCGAACCGCCCGGCCACGTCAGCTCCGCCGCCGGCGGCACCGTCGATAACGACGAGAAAAGAATGTCGGGCGTTGATCCGGGTCGCTGTCCTGAAAGCGACATGCGACGGGCCCGGAACCGCCCAATCGCGGTCGCAGCGCGGCAAGGGAGACGGCGCGCCACGGTCTATGCTCCAGCCGACCCGTTCTCACGAAAGGAGCGCCATGCCCGATTGGATCGTGCGGCATCGACAGGGCATGACGGCCGAGGCGCTGTCGGATGCCGTCTTCTCAGGCCGGATCCTGGTCTTCGAGCGCCTGCAGCCGATGCGCGATCTCATCGCGGCCGCGCGCGCCCTGACCGAGCGCGTCTTTGCCACGCCCGATCCGGTCACCGCCCATCGCGAAATGCCTGCGGATGCGTATCAGGCGCGCTATGCGGAGCTCCGCCGTGCCTTCGTGAAAGACCGGGAGATCCGGGAGGCCTTCGAAGCCGCGCTTGTGGCGGCCGGTGTCGACGGTCCCACGACATTTCGCGACAGGCTCGTGCTCCGCATCTCACCGCCGGGCATTTCGGGCTATCGGCGCGGGTTCGGCCTGGTTCCGCCGCACCGCGACAGCTGGGGCGCGGGCCTCGCCTGTCAGATCAACTGGTGGCTGCCGGTCTATCCGATCACCAGGGACCGGACGCTCGCGATCTATCCGGCGCACTGGGCGAAGCCGATCGCCAACGATGCCGAAGGCTGGGACTGGCGCAAGGCGGGTAAGGTGCCGGGTGTGCCGCTGCTGCCGACGGCTCAGGCTCCGCCGGACCGAGCCGGCGAGCTGCGTCTCGTGGTGGAGCCGGGCGCGCTCGTCGCGTTCTCCGCCGCGCACCTGCACGCCAGCGTGCCCAACACGACCCCGGAGGCCCGTGTCTCGTCGGAGACCCGCACCGTGGCGCTCGCCGACCTCGCCTCGCGGCGCGGCGCGCCGGATATCGACGGCGGCGACGTTTCGCCCGCGCTCGACTGGTTCAGGCGTCTGGAAACAGGCGACCTGTTGTCGGACGAGCTGAAACTGCCTAGGTCGCATTCAGGACAGTATCGGTCGTAATCCGTCGACAACATGTCGTATTGGGCCTAGCCCGCCGTCGATCGGAGGTGCACTCTGGACTGATCGAAGTTTGGGCACCCTGATCGGGACTTCGTTTCGGGGCCCTGCGGCGCATGTTCGCTGTCGAAGGGTATCTATCGACAGGATGTTGCGTGCGACGGTGCCACCCTGTAGAGCGGGAAGCGTCGAAAAACGATAGGCGCCGTGCGTGACAACCGTATGTCGTGCGGCGGCACGGGAGGGGAGACCATGGCAGACCATCACGAGCAAATGCGGCAGTCCATCACAGCCGATTCCGGTTGGCTCAAAGGGCTCAACCCGGCCATGGCCATCTGGTCGAAGTTCGTGGTTTTCGCGCTCG
>JAKSBI010000666.1 GCA_022361215.1 Hyphomicrobiales bacterium
CCGGATCCGAGATCCGCTGCCGCACGTCGTAGGGCGCGCGGTCGACGCTTTCCAGCAGCGCCTCCTGAAGCAGATGGATCAAGGCGTCGGTTTGCGTCCGCACGCGCTGCATCGCGGCCCGGGCCGCGGACGTATCCAAAGTCTGCGCCCGAAAGATCTCGTGCACATCCGCGCGCGCCTTGCGCAGGTCGCCGACGATCTCCCTCAAGGACTGCCGCCGCTCCCGCAGCTCCGCCTTCAGCGTGTCACGGATCGGGGCCGGATAGGTGTCCAGGTAGCTCTCGGCGAGCTGACCGGACGGGAGCAACCGCCCGGTGAGCGCATAGCGCGTCGCCAGCACGCCGAACACGAACATGTTGAGCATCAGCGATCCGACCAGGATCAGCATGACAAGCCTGGGCCTTCCGGAGCGTGTCGTCATAGCAGCGCCAACAGGTCGAGCCCGCCGCCCAAAGCCAGGTCGATGACACGGGCATTCAGCAGCACTGCGTCAAGACGGGCGATCAGCACGCCGGCGGCAACGCCGCAGGCCGTCGACAGCGCCGCCAAGGCAGCCAGGCGGCCGGGCGAAGGGAACCGCACCCCCTGCCGGCGATCGCGGACGCCGGCCAGCACGGCGCCGGTGACGGCGCTGGCGCCGACGTCGACCCTCAGCGCCCGTTCCAGGGATGCGTCGCGCGCCTGCCACTCCCGCAGGCGCTCGCGGACCGCCGGCTCGGCCGCGAGCAGGGCGCGGGCCTGCGCCCGCACGTCGTCCGGCCAGCGTTCGACATCCGATCCCAATCTCAGCACGGTCTGTTCGAACTGATCCAGAGTCATGGTCTTCGGTCCTTCGTATCGGCTCATGGCGAGCCGGTGCCGCGCAGCGTGCGTCGCGCCCGAACCAGCAGCTGCTCGACGGCCCCCTCCGACGTTTGCATGATTTCGGCAATGTCGCGATTGCTCTTCTCCTGCTGGACGGAAAGGAGGAGCGCGGCGCGTTGCTTCGCGGGCAGCTTCAAGATCGCGCTCCGGATTTCGGCGAGCGCCTGTTGGGCCTCGAGCTGCCGGTCGACGGCGACGCCGTCGTCCGCCACCTCGGCGACCTCTGCCAGCGGCAGCCACCGCCGCCATCGGCGTTTTCGGTCCCAGTCGATGCAGTGGTTGACGGCGACACGATAAAGCCAGGTGGAGAAGCGGGCCTCGCCCGGACGCCAATGGGCAGCCCGCGTCCACAGCTTCCAGAAGATCTCCTGGGTGAGATCGTCGGTGTCGCCGTCATTCCCGGTGAAGCGGCGCGCGAGCGCATAGACCGACGCGGAATGCCGCGATACCAGCCGCGCGAACGCCGCCTCGCTGCCCTTTGCGACCGCCAGGACGAGCGTTTCATCGTCGTCTTCGTCCGAGGCGCAGTCCTGCACGGGCACACTCTCGGGTTCGGCCATGCGGAGCCTGGCGGCATGGAGCGTCGACGCTGCGGCCCGCCGCACGGCTCACTTGGCGTAGGTCTTGCGCATTTCAGCACGAAACTCCTCGGTCAGCTTCTGATATTCCGTCATCTGCGCCGATGAGAGGATGTTTGCGAGCTGGGCCTTCGTGCGGGCGCGGGACGCCTCGAGGTCCGACCGGACCGCCCGCAGCTTGAGCAGGCCGGGGCGCTGCCCTCTCTTGAGGCCGTGTTTTTCGAGAATCGCCAGACGCTCGGCAATGCCCGCCTTGATGATCGGACCGGCCAGCTCCTTCTGCTTGGGCGTGAGACCGAGGCGCTCGGTCATCTGCCGCATGCGCTCGCCGTCGCCGCCCTTGGCGGCCAACGCCGCACCCGGCGGGTTCCCCTGTCCGTGGACGGGCCCGAGCGAAACCAGGCCCAGAACCAAAGCCGACAACAGGACACGTATCATGGAACTCTCTCCTTCTGACTCTCTCAAGATTAAGACTTCGGATCGCGGGGCTCATTCGGGCAGGCGGACAGGCACGGCCGCCGGCTTGTCCTCCCCGCCCCCGCCGGGCGCCCAGCCGGGCGGCCCGAACAGGTAGCCCATGGCCTCGCGCGCGCTGCGGGCACGGGTCACATCGCGGGCCATCCACCCCCACTCCCGCAACGCGATCACGAAGGGATTGAGCGACCGCATCGGCGGCAGCAGGCCATAGTCCGGCGGGTCGTCCGCGCGCTCCTTGGCCAAGGTACCGAAGAGCCGGTCGTAAACGATCAGGACGCCGCCGAAGTTGCGGTTCAGATAGCGCGGGTTGCGGGCGTGATGGACGCGATGGTGGGACGGCGTGTTGAACACCCACTCCAGCGGCCCCAGCTTGGGGATCACCTCGGTGTGGATCCAGATCTGGTAGAACAGGCTCGCCGCCAGCATCAGGAACACCGCAATCGGATGGAACCCGATGAGACAGAGCGGCGCGAAGAACAGGAAGCTCCCGGACAGCAAGCCCGTCCAGCCGAGCCGGGCGGCCACGGACAGGTTCATGCTTTCCGGCGAATGGTGAACCGAGTGGGTCGCCCACAGCCAGCGGACCTCGTGGGCCAGCCTGTGATGCCAGTAGTAGACCAGCTCGAACAGCAGGAAGAAGACGATCCATGTGGCGGCGTCGTCCAGCCGGACGGTCCAGAGCCGGTGCTCGTAGACCCAGAACAGCGCCGCCGCGGCAACGCCCGCGGTCCCCACATCGACAACGCGCTTGATCAGGGCCACCGCAATCGATGCGGACGCCTCCTTCCAATCGTAGTTGCGATGCCGGGCCCAGATCAGCCAAGCCGCTTCGAACAGGATAAAGAGAACCAGAACCCCGACGAAGGTGAGCTTTCCCGCGAGCGTTCCCAACTCCATGGATCGTCTCCTGCCGGGCTAGCGGCGCCAGGTCCGGGTCCGCGTCGCGCTGCCGCCGCCGGGACCCGTCGCCGACCGTGAGACCGTGCCGCCGCTGCGGTTTCGCGTTGCCGATTTCGACGCCGCGTAGCCCGCGGGACCGGTCGCGTTCGAGTTGCTCGAACAGTTGCCCGTGGCTTTGTCGCAGGTCGTCGAGCGGTTGTAGGA
>JAKSBI010000264.1 GCA_022361215.1 Hyphomicrobiales bacterium
GCTCGGGCGGGATGCCGTTGAGAAAGTCGATGGGGTCGAACTCGTGGTTGAAGCCGCTGACATGCACGTTGTTGACGTCGAAGATCAGCCAGCAGCCGGTGCGCCGGGTGAGCTCGGCGATGAACTCCCACTCGGTCATCTCGGACTGTCCGAACGAGACGTAGGTCGAGACGTTCTCGAGCGCGATCCGGCGGCCGAGGTAGTCCTGGACCTGGTCGACCCTGCGGACCGTATGGTCGAGCGCTTCCTGCGTGTAGGGGATCGGCAGCAGGTCGTGGAGGTTGATGCCGTGCACGCCGGTCCAGCAGAGATGATCGGACACCCAACGGGGCTCGATGCGTTCGGCGAGGGCCTTGAGCCGGGCCAGATAGTCCATGTCGAAATCGTCCGTCGAGGCGATCGACAGCGAGACGCCGTGCATGACCACCGGATAGCGCTCGCGGATCCGATCGAGGATGTGCAGCGGCTGGCCACCGTCGATCATGAAGTTCTCGGAGATCACCTCGAACCAGTCGACCTGCGGCTCGCCGTCGAGAATGTCGCGGTAGTGCTGCGGTCTCAGCCCGAGACCGAAGCCCAGAAACGGCGGCTTCTCAGGCGTTGCGGTCATGCTCGGCGCCTCGTCCTGCAACGGGGGCAGCCCGCCGCCCGGAGGCGGCGGGCTCAAATCGCATGGGGGGTAGTCGAAATCCGGGTGCTTAGCTCTTGAGCTTGCCGCCCTTGGCCTTGCAATCGGCTGCGCTCAACAGAACGAAGCCTTTACCTTTGCAGGCGTTCTGGCCCTTGCAGGCGTTCGAAGCGGTCTTGCAGGCACCGGTGCCCTTGCAGGAGTTGACGCCGTGGCACTGGACCTTGTCTTGCGCCACCGCGCCGGTGGGTGCAACGGCTGCGCCGCTGATGACAAAAGCCGCGGCGGTGGCCGCAATAACCGCACCCGATTTCGCACTGAGCTTCATGATGCACTTCCCTTCCAAGTTGCATTCGGCGGCTTCGGGCGCCGCCGTAGACGTAACAAGCCTACGGACGGTCTGTGTTCACAATGAGGGATCACGTTTCTGTGAGCGTTTCGGCGGTGTTAGCCGCGCTACTGGGAGATCGGCGTTTCCATGGAGCGGTAATACTGCTGAATGCGGCCGGTCACGTCCTCGATGGTCTGGTTGCCGCGGTCCGAGACCACGGCGAAGCCGAGGCCGTCGCGGCGCCAGAAGCGGGTGCAGACATCGTCGTTGTCGACCAAGCTGAGCGTCTTCGGGGCCTTCTCGCTTGGCCACAGGAACAGCGCCATACGCTGGCCTTGA
>JAKSBI010000187.1 GCA_022361215.1 Hyphomicrobiales bacterium
GCAGGGACGATCGGTTCACATCTGGAACCCTCGGCAACACCGCCCAAGGCCTTCACTTGGTTGCCGCCGCCAATGGATTCCTGTGTGTTGAGGTGTTGCTAGGATGGTCGCGGGAAGGAGGCCGCTGGATTCCGGGCTTATCGAAGCCGCAAGCGGGCCTGGTCCCTTCCCGCGTTTTGAGTATCAACCTGAACAGTTGCACGAGGCTGCTCGTAACAGACCTCGCACCATAGGAACAGGCTACATGACTATACCCCATCGCTATGTCGGCTGCGACATCTGCAAACATCATCTCGACCTCTACGACGCCACGGCGAAGCGCCACTGGCGGATCGCCAATGACGCCGCAGCGATCAAGACCCTGGCCGCCGAGCTCGCCGCAACAGGTGCCTTCCTCATCATGGAGGCAACCGGCGGTTACGATCGGTCCTTGCGCCACACCCTGGCCGCAGCCGGCGTTGGCTTCCGGCGCATCAATCCGATGATGGCACGCCGCTTCGCCGAAGCCCGCGGCGCACGCGCCAAGACCGACGCGCTCGATGCGCGCATGCTCGCAGACTTCGGCACCCTGTTCCGGCCAGCCGCCGATCCCGCGCCCGACGCCAAGCGCGAGACGCTTACCGCCTTGGCGCGCCGGCGCGATCAACTCGTGGCCATGCGCGCAGCAGAAAAGACGCGCCTGAAGGAGGCCGAAGACCCGGCCGTCAAAGACAGCCTCCTGGAGAGGATCAGCCTGCTCGACAGCAGGATCCGCCGCCTCGAACAGACCATCCAGGCCCGGCTCAAAGCCGATGCCGACATCGCCGCGCAAGCGCGCCTCCTGCAGACCGCGCCCGGCATCGGACCCGTCGCTGCAACCATCCTCATCGCGCTCATGCCAGAGCTCGGCAGAACCTCGCCAAAACGCATCGCCGCGCTGGCCGGACTGGCACCCTACAACCGAGACAGCGGACGCAGGCAAGGATCGCGCGCCTGCTCCGGTGGCAGGACACGCGTGCGCCGCGCGCTCTACATGGCCGCACTCGCCGCCGCCAGAACCTGCCCGCGCATGCAACGCTTCTATCTCCGCATCGTCGAACGCACCGGCGCCAAAAAACCCGCCCTCATCGCCGTCGCAAGAAAACTCCTCACATGCCTCAACGCCATGATCAGAGACCAAAAAGCTTGGACATAAACACAGTTGCCCGCTTTCGCGGGAATGACGGAGAAGAATGAGTGCCAGAGCCCGGACGAGCGAAAGCGAAGAAAGGACAGGACATGGCTAACGCCCACCCTGAGGTGCTCGGCGCGGTGGACCCGCGCCAGCTCACCGAAGCGCGGCTGCGCGCGCATCACGCGGCGCAGTGGCTGGCGCGTGTCGCCATCGGGCTGATCGCGCCCAAGGAGGATCACAGCCACACCAATCTGGGCTGGCTGGCGGGGCAGAACAGCTTCGAGACCCACGACTTCGCCGGCGCGCACCGGCTGCGGCTCTGCGTGCCCGACCTGACGCTGTCGCTCCGGGAGTCCGGCAGCGAGGCATCGAGCCTGGCGCTGGCGGGCAAGACCGACGACGACGTCAAGACCTGGCTCGGCGATCAGCTCACGGGCGCCGGCGTCGATCCCGCAAAAGTCTTCGAGCCACTGCCCTATGTCATGCCGGCGCACGGCGTGGAAGGCGGTGCGGCCTACGCCACCGACGATGTGGGCCGGGAGCTCGCCCAGGTCGCGGCCTGGTTCGGTCTGGCCGATGCGCTGCTCGGCCGCGTCCGCAAGGCCCATAGCGACATCACACCGGGCCCCTCGCCGGTGCGCACCTGGCCGCACCATTTCGATTTGGCCACGCTGATCTCCCTGGATTCGGGCGACCCGGAGAACGCGCGCTCCGTCGGCGCCGGCTTCTCGCCGGGGGACGAGCACTATGACGAGCCCTATTTCTACGTCACGCCCTGGCCCTATCCGGAGACCACCGAACTGCCCGATCTGACAGGCATCGGGCACTGGCACACGGAAGGCTTCGTGGCCGCCATTGCCACGGGCACGCGCATCGTCGCCGAGCGCGACGGCGAGGGGGCGGTAGGCGCGTTCTTGGAGGCGGCGGTTTCGGGATGCTTGAGGCTGCTCAGCCCCGGCGGGCCTGCAGAATAGCCTCGACCAGATCCTCGGGCACGTCGGCGGGGACCGGGGCCGACGGCTCCTGGAAGACCACCTTGCCGACCTCCACGGAGCGGCGGTAGGCGGCCAGATACTCCCGGCATTCCGGGCAGATTTTCAGGTGCAGCTCGAAGATACGGCGCTGGTTGGCAGGCAGGCGGTCTTCGAGGTAGTCGAGAACGAAGGCTTCGAACTCGACGCAGCTGATCATCAAGGGCATGTACTTGAACATCATGCCCTTCATGTAGAGCCTCATCCTCTGGACGAGACTCATAGAATCTCGCCTCTGAGGAGCGGCTCCAACAGCGCCTTGAGCGCAGCGCGCGCCCGATGCAGGCGCACCCGCACTGCAGCTTCGCTCAGTCCCAGTGTCTCTGCCACTTCCCGCGTCGAGAGCTCCTCGAAATCCCTGAGGACCAGGACGGTCCGGTAGGCTTCGGGGAGCTCTGCCACCTTTTCCTTCACCAAGGCCCGCCGGTCATTGCTCTCGGCAATCTCCTCCGGCGTCGCCAATCGTGTCCATGGTGGCTCTATTCTGCAACCATTGCGATCAAATTCCGGTAAAAAATCTTCGATGGGCCGTTCATCGCGACGCTTGGCGGAGCGCAGCTTCATCAGAGCCGCGTTCATGGTGATGCGCCTGAGCCAGGAGCGGATGCTCGACCGACCCTCGAAGGTGTCGATCTTGGCGAAGGCGCTCAGGAACGCCTCCTGGACGCAGTCCTCCGCAAGCGCGTCGTCTCTCAGGATGTTGCGCGCCACCCGGAGCAGATAGGTGATGTGGGCGCGCACCAGCGCCTCATGGGCGGCAGCATCGCCCTTGCGGAGCCGCGCAACGAGATCGGCTTCGCTTTCCGGATCCCGGCCCGGACCGTCCGCAGACACGCGCGCACCCCTCCCGTCCGACGCTACTGACGCCCCTCTATAGCACGGCCCGTGGGCCCTTGAGACCGAATGTCGGGCGTTGCCTAATCTTGAGGCAGTTTTCCCGGGAATCGGCCAAGCCGTTGTTTTACAGGGAGAACTCGCTCAGCGCCGCTTCCACAGGCCGGGCCTTGGGTCCTCCAGCAGCCAATAGAGGACGTTGTCGCGGAAGGTCGAGGACTTGGTCAGCTCGATGTGCTTCTCCGGCAGGAAGAGCACCGAATGGAACGTGATAGGCGAGGCGACGCGCGGCTTCCATTGGCCGCCGACGCGCTCGTCCATCAGCGCGCTGGCGCGCAGCACGGTTCCGTCCCCCTCGCCCTGGCTGGCGATACTCACAGTGCCGTCCGCGCTGGAGACCGAGACGCGCTCGGGCGTCTGCTGGCCGTCGCCCGCCACCAGGAACATCTGCAGACCCGCCGGCGGCTTGGCGGGCCGATCGATGGCGCGCTGGAACTGCTTGGTGCGCCGCAGGATCCGGGCCTGCAGCGCCAGCGCCCGCCGCTGGCGTTCCTCGGCGTCGGGCACGTCCGGCATCAGCGCGGCCAGCAGGTCGGCCTGGCGCGGATCGGCGAGCCCCCAGCCCTGACGGACCCAGAGATCGGGGTCGAGCAGGTCCGCGACGGGCTTGCGCGTGTTGCCGTCCCAGACCACGAGCCCGTGGCGCGCCCGGGGCATCAGCTGATAGGCCGAAGGGTAGGTGCCGAGCAGGCCGGCCGGGAAGAACGGCACCAGCGGCCCGAGCGACTTGCCGTTCACCAGGTTCTCGAAGGCGGTCACGGAGCCGCCGTTCGGCGTGCCCACGAAGATCACCCGCTCCACGGACCTGGCACCGGCCCAGGTCAGCTTCGGCAGCGAGCCGTCCTTCGGCAGGTCCTGGTCCCCGTACATCAGGTAGTAGCGCGTCACCAGCCCGCCCATGGAATGGGTGGCGATGTCGAACTTGATGCGCGGGTTCTCGACCCCGAAGCGGCGCTTGTACTCGGCCTGCACATAGGCGCGCTTCTCCCGGATGAAAGCCGCCAGCCGGCGCGCCGACTCCACCAGATCGCGGCGCCAGTCATAGGCGAACTGGAAACAGGTGAAATGGTCGGGCCCGTAGTCGATCTCGCCGGCGAGCCCCAGGCTCTGGTCGCGGTAGCCGCCGACGCCGAGCGTGCGCATGATGCCGGCATAGACCTCGAGGCCGACCGGGACGCCGAGCACCCGGACCCGCGCCCGCTCGAGCGCACCGGCGGGGCGCACATCGTCGGTCAGCCGGGCCAGCGGCTCCGTGCCGGTCCCGACCGGCAGGGCCAGCAGCCGCAGCTCCTCGGGCCGTTTCGGGTTGACGGAGAGGCCGTCGAAGCCGCCCCAGACCGTGGCTCCGCTGGCCGCATCGGTCAGCTTCGACCCCATGAGCCCCGGAATGGCGATGATCGGGTTGCGGTCGCGGTCATGGGTCGACGCGCTCTGATTGTAGAGCGTTGCAAGATTCGGCCCGGCGGGCCGCAAAGTGGCGCAAGCGGAAAGCGCGGCGGTCAACGCCAGCAGAACCGCCCCGTATCGCAGGCCCTTGAGCCGCCCGGTGACCGAAACCATCCCTCGTTCCACCCGTAAAGACATCGAACCGGCGGCCGGTACCCGTCGACGCGCCATGCCTGGAACGATGCCACCGGTGGCCGGTCCGTTACAGGCGAAGACCTCGGATCGGCTTTGCTTTTCGACGTGTCGCGCCTATGTCGCGGACAGGAACATGCGGTGCGAGATGCGTTCTCCGGCCCTTGAAAACAATATCGCCTTCGCCCCAAGGAGCCGCACGGCCCGCGCGTCTTACGCTGCAATGGCATGACTGAGCTGAGCGACCACCTTCTGATCGAGCAGGCCCTCTGCAGCGACCGGGCGGCGTTCGCGCGCCTGGTGGAGCGCCACTACGACACCATCTACCGCGTGGCCTACAAATGGTGCGGCGATCGGGCGGACGCCGAGGACATCGCCCAGGACGTCTGCGTCAAGCTCGGCCGGTCGATCCGCGGCTTCAAGGGCCAGGCGGCGTTCTCGAGCTGGCTCTATCGCGTGACGCTCAACGCGGTGCGCGATCTGGCCCGGGCCCGCGAGCGCCAGGCGCGCCACGTCGCCGTCATGTCGCTGACCGCGGAAACCGACTATCGGCCCGACCGGGAGACCGAGCTGACCCAGGCCCAGCTCTGGCGGCGGGTCCACGACACAAGCTCCCGGCGGAAAGCACCAGCAAGCTTGTCACGGTCCCCATCACCAAGGCCGACGCCCATGCCGGCATCGACGGGGCGAGCGCCGACATGCGCTTCGCGGCCAGCGTCGCGGCCTTCGGCCAGAAGCTGCGCGGCGACGGCACGCTCGGCGACTTCGGCTACGACGACATCCTGGCGCTGGCGGCATCGGCGCGCGGCAAGGACGCCTTCGGCTATCGCGGCGAGTTCCTGACCCTGGTGCGGCTGGCGCAATCGCTGTCACGGTGAGTGCGGCCGTGCACACCAAAGCTGACAAAGGGCCCCCTCCGGGGCCCTTGGCATGGGCACAACGCCGACGCCCAAATCTCTAGTCGCCGGTGGCTTCCTGCACCATGCGGGCCAGCCGATCCACGTCCGTGACGCAGAGCGCCCGGCCCTCGCGCCGGATGACGTTGTTTTGCGTGAGGCGGCTGAGCTCGCGGGTCACGGCCTCGCGGTGGGTGGAGATGCGGCTGGCGATCTCGGTATGGGTCGGCGCCGGCGTGATCAGCGCGGTGTTGTCGTCGATCCCGTTGTCGCGCGCGAGGCGCAGCAGCTCCGCCTGGATGCGGTTGCTGACGGCAAGCGTGCTGAACTCGAAGACGCGCGTGGTCAGCGAGCGGATCTGCGCCACCAGCCGCTTCAGGAGCGCGGC
>JAKSBI010000596.1 GCA_022361215.1 Hyphomicrobiales bacterium
AGCTACCGGAGAGGCCGCGTAGTCAAGAGTTGCGAGCGCAATCCATCGCTCGCATTCTCTCCGCCTCCCCTCACTCCGCCGCCGGCGCCAGCCGCGGCCACACCGGCAACAAATCCTCTGCCTCGCCCGACGCCGTCGCCAGCGGCGGCGCGTCGGCGGCCGTGGCGATCCGCTCCGCCGGAGCCTCCCCATAGAACGCCGTGCGCTGCCGCGCCGGCCGTCCCGCGCGCGCGATCAGGGCCTCCATGGCCTGGGGCGAGAACTCCTGGCCGTGGGCGGCGCCGGCGGCGCGGGTGATGGACTCGTTCATCAGCGTGCCGCCGAGGTCGTTGGCGCCGGCGGCGAGGGCGGCGCGGGCGCCCTCGGGCGCCATCTTGACCCATGAGGTCTGGATGTTGGGGAGCACGGGGTCGAGGGCCAGGCGGGCGACGGCGTGCATCAGCACCGCCTCGCGGAAGGTGGGGCCGGGCCGCGCCTCGCCCTTGAGCGCGATCGGCGCCTCCATGTGCACGAAGGGCAGCGGCACGAACTCGGTGAAGCCGCCGGTGCGCGCCTGCAGGTCGCGGACCCGCAGAAGGTGCCGGGCCCAGTGCACGGGCCCGTCCACATGGCCGAACATGATGGTGGCCGTGGTCTTCAGCCCGAGGCCGTGCGCCGTCTCCATGACCTCGAGCCACTGGCCGGTCGAGAGCTTGTCGGCGCAGAGCCGGGCGCGCACCTCGTCGTCCAGGATCTCGGCCGCCGTGCCCGGCAGGCTGGCCAGGCCCACCGCCTTGAGCCGCGCCAGAAACGCCGCGACGGGCAAGCCCAGCGTCTCGGCGCCGTGGCGGACCTCCAGCGGCGAGAAGGCGTGGATGTGCAGCCCGGGCGCGGCTTGCCGCACGGCGGCGGCGATGCCGAGATAGGTGTCGCCGGTATAATCGGCGCGGATGCCGCCCTGCAGGCAGACCTCGGTGGCGCCGCGCTGCCAGGCCTCGCGGGCGCGCCGGGCGATCTCGTCGAGCCCCAGCGCATAGGGCGCGTCGCGCCAGCCCTGGCTCAGCCGGCCCTTGGAGAAGGCGCAGAAGCGGCAGCCATAGGTGCAGACGTTCGTGTAGTTGATATTGCGGTTCACCACATAGCTGACGGCGTCGCCGACGCGGGCCCGGCGCAGGCGGTCAGCGGCGGCGCAAACGGCGTCGACGTCCGCGCCGCGGGCGGCGAACAGCGTCACGATGTCCGCCTCGCTCAGCGGCGCGCCCGCTCCGGCCTTGTCGAGGACGGCGGCGACGGCCCGGCCCGGCGGGCGCGGGCCCGAGCGGCGCGCGGGCGGCGCGGCCGTCCCGCCGGCGACCCAGCAGTCTTCTCTGGCCAGCCCTTCCGCGTCGCTTAGGGCCAGCACCGGCGCCCGAAGCGGCGGGGTGAGCCAGCGGTCCGCGTCCCGCGCATAGGCCGGATAGACGGCCAGGCGCTCCACCAGCACGCGGCCGGCGCGGGCCGTCGCCTGTTCCAGCGCCGCAAGCGCGGGCCAGGGCGCCTCCGGGTTCACATGGTCCGGCGTCACGGGCGAGACGCCGCCCCAGTCGTTCAGGCCGGCGCCGAGCAGCGCCTCAAGCGCTTGCGGCCGCAGGTTCGGCGGCGCCTGGATGTTGATCTCCGGACCGAAAAGGAGG
>JAKSBI010000805.1 GCA_022361215.1 Hyphomicrobiales bacterium
TCTGGGATCGCCGCCTATGTGCTCAAGGACGATTTGCAGGACGTCCAAATCGCCGGCGGTGCGGCCGGCACGTTCGATCTGGGCCGCGTTCTGAGCGAAGGCCTGGCGGCGGGCAAGCGCGCGGCCGCGGCCTGCGGGCACGAGAAGGGCGGAAGCGTCGAGGCGCCGCGCGCAGCGGCGGAGCCGGCCTACGGCATCGCGCCCTGCTGGCGGCTGCCGTCCGAGCTGTCGGCTCCAGGCAAAGCCTTCGTCGATCTGCAGAACGACGTCACCGTCGCCGACCTGGAGCTTTCGGAGCGCGAGGGCTTCGGCCGCGCCGAGCACGCCAAGCGCTACACCACCCTCGGCATGGCGACCGACCAGGGCAAGCTCGCCAATGTCAACGCCCTCGGCATCCTCTCCGGGCTCAGCGGCTCGGATCTCTCCGAGACGGGCACAACGACTTTCCGGCCGCCCTATACCGGCGTCGCGCTCGGCGCGCTTGCGGGCGGCGCCAGCGGCGCGGCATTTCAGGCCGAGCGCTTGAGCGCCATGCATGACTGGCACGAGAGCCGCGGCGCGGTCTTCACCCAGGCGGGCCTCTGGATGCGGCCCTACTACTACCCTCGCGACGGCGAGGATTTCGCGGCCGCCGTGCGCCGCGAGGTGGCGACCGTGCGCTCGGCCGTCGGGATCGTCGACATCTCCACATTGGGCAAGTTCGAGGTGCGGGGGCCGGACGCGGGCGCGTTCCTCGACCGGCTCTACGCCAACACCTTCTCGTCGCTCGGTATCGGCCGCGCCCGCTACGGCCTGATGCTGCGCGAGGACGGCATCGTCTTCGACGACGGCACGGTCTCGCGCCTGGCCGACGACCGTTATCTCGTGACCGTCTCCACGGCCCATACGGCGGCCGTCTTCGAGCATATGGACCACGGCCAGCAGGTGCTGTGGCCGGAGCTTGACGTTCAGCTCTGCGACGTGGGCGAGCGATGGGCCGCGATGGCCGTCGCCGGCCCCGAGAGCCGCAAGGTGCTGCAAGGCGTCGTCGAAGGGCTGGATCTGGACAATGCGGCCTTCCCGCCGCTGAGCGTGGCGGAGGCGCGCATCGGCGGCGTGGCCGTCCGGATCTTCCGCATCAGCTTCTCCGGCGAGCTGGCTTACGAGGTCTTCGTGCCCGCGGGCCATGGCGAGGCCTGCTGGGAGGCCATTCTCGAGGCCGGCGAAGCCTTCGGCATCGCGCCCTACGGCACCGAGGCCATGACCGTCATGCGCACGGAGAAGGGCCACGTTGCCGGGCCCGAGCTGGACGGCCGCACCACCGCCGGCGATCTGGGGCTCGGCCGCATGATGTCGTCGAAGAA
>JAKSBI010000350.1 GCA_022361215.1 Hyphomicrobiales bacterium
CGCGGAAGCGTCGTCGTCCGCGGCCTCCGGCTCCCGGTCGACCGAAACGCGGTCGGCGGGCCGCCGCAGGTCCGGCCAGATGGCGACCGGCATGAACGGGCGGTAGCCGCGCGGCGCGGTCAGGCTCGTGAGATCGCAGCCTGGGCCGCGCGCCGTCGTGGCGATGGCCGCGGCATACTCGCAGTCCGGCGGCGGACCGCCCAGCAGGTGAAGGATCGCCGCTTCGACCGCCGCTTCCCAAGGTGGCAGCGAACGCAGGCGGCGCTGGCCCCTCAGCATCGCCGCCAGATGGGTATGCACGGGCCTGAGGCCCGGGCACGCCGCCAGCGTGTCGCGGGTCATCTGCTCCGCCGCCTGCAGCGCGCGGATGTCGGCGCGCAGCGGGTCGTCCTCCCACATGGGCTCGCGGGCGTGTGCGCCTGCGGCGGTCAGCCAGAAATAGAGCGCCGTGTTGGTCTCCCGGTCCGCGAACTCGGCAACGTGGTCGGGCAGCCGCAGCGCCTCGCCATCGAAGCTCGCCGCCGCCACGCGCTCCGCCGCTTCGCCGAGCCGCCGCTTCCAGGACAGCCTGTGCGGCGAGGTCTCGAGCGGGGCCGCCTTGATCTCGACGTCGCGCGGACCGCCAAGGCCCCGGAAGAAAACCTCCAGGCGCCGCTCGACCTCGCTGAGGGAGACGGCCGCCGCCTCGTGGGCCGCCGGCGCGTCGAGGCGGCTGGCGAAGGCGTGCCAGATCTTGCCGACCGTCTCCTCGGGTTCCCAGGGCTCGAATTCGAGTGCAGGCATGAGTCCGCTTAGCCGTAGATGGCGGTGACGAGGTCCAGCAGGCCGCGTTTCGTGTCCTCGTCGTCGGTGAGCGGCTCGATCAGCGCCGCCTGAACGGCCCGCTCGATCGGCATGCCGCCATGGATCAGGGAGGCGCAGTAGACCACGAGACGCGTCGAGGCGCCTTCTTCCAGGTCCTGGCCCCTGAGCGCCCTGAGCTTGCCGGCCAGGCGGACCAGCGGCGCCACCTTGTCGGCCGCCAGGCCGCTCTCCGCCGAGACGATATCGATC
>JAKSBI010000421.1 GCA_022361215.1 Hyphomicrobiales bacterium
AAGCAGACCGCGCAGCACATGCTCCTTCTTGGCCGCCAACATGGCCTTCTGCGAGTTCATGAGACGCCCCATGGGCGTTGCGCAAGAATGCACCAACCGCTTGACCGGGACGTAGGCGATGAAAGCGCACGACGCCAGCACGTGGAACAGCCAAAGCAGGTCGTGCACCGTCCCCGACGCGCTGCCGAGTCCCGGAAACGCCAACGCAAAGACAATGCCGACGGGAGACGCCGCGTGATGCGCTTCCCCGGGCGCCGCCGCGATCCGCATGCCTTCGATGAGGAAGCCTGAGACTACGACGATCAACAGAAAGACGGCCGTCGGCGTATCGGTGTATTTCCGGTCGGGCTTGCCGTTCACCATAATGCGGAACACCAGGGCCAGGAGGCAGCCCACGAGCACCATGAGTCCGGTCAAGTCGTAGGCTAGATCGAAGGCCAGTCGGACCGGATGGCTCTCTTCCTCCCAGATATCGCGCAACCCGAAGGCCGGCATCGCCTCACGGACGAAAACGGCGACGATCTCGACGCCGAACATGAGGGCGAATCCCCAGAGGATGAGCTGATGCCGCACCCAGCGAAACCGGCTCACCCGGAACAGCGAGCGATGGATGATGACCTCGTCGATCAGCGTGCGGCGCATGGCCGCCGGATCGAGCGTGTCGCGCGACACGACATGGCCGTAGCGCCGCCAAGTGGCCATGTTGCGACCCACCAGGATCCGATAGAGCCCGATATCGAGGATAACCAGCGCCACCAGCGCCGATGGACCGAAGATGATCCATTTCAGCTCCATGCGGCCGTGCAGCGTCTCGTTCAGGAAATAGCCCGAGAGCGCGGCGACACCCAGCACGTAGCTCCATGCGCCGAGCCAGAAAGCGGCGCCCGTCACGCGCCGAAGCCCATCCGTCTCCAAGGCCTTGGTCAGGACAAAGACGCCTAAGCCGGCGATGCCGGCGAGCAGCAGCAGCGTCGCAATCAACAGCAGACCGTAGCCCCAGGCCGGCCCCAGCCCTCCTGCCGCACCGGCAAGGAACAGGAGCGCTGCGAGAGCAATGGGCGCGAGCGTCCACGACGAGATCGATCGGACCGGCAACGCCTCGCTGGTCGCCATGCCCGCCCCCTATTCCGCGGCCGCGGCCTTGGCTTCCTCCCGCTGCCGGTCGATTTCCAGCATGGCCGCGTGCAGCGCTTCCTCGCCACCCTTCATGTTGTCGAACTTGCCGACGCAGGCCTTGGCCTTCTCGACCGCGACCAGCGCGTCCGCGCCATAGGCGTCGGCCCCGATCTTGTCGCACCAGTTCTGGCTGATGGGCGCGCCGCCGACGAAGATCTTGAGCTCCTCCCGCAGCCCCTCGGCCGTAATCAGCTTCAGCGTCTCCCACTGCATGTTCATGGTCGTGGTCAGCAGCGCCGAGAAGCCGACGATCTTCGGATTGTGCTCACGGATGGCCGCGATGAAATCCTCAGGCGAGACCGAGACGCCGAGATCGACGACGGTAAAGCCCGCCGCCTCCAGCATCATCGCGACGATCTTCTTGCCGATGTCGTGCAGGTCGCCCTGCACCGTGCCGATCACCACGGTGCCGACGTCCTCGGTCTTCTCGGCGATGATCAGCGGCTTCAGCAACGCCAGCGCCTCGTGCATGCACTTGGCGGACATCATCACCTCGGGCAGGAAGTACTCGTCCATCTTGAAGCGCCGCCCGACCTCGGCGATGCCGGTAGCCATCGGCCCCGCGATCAGCGTGCGCGCGGTAACCTCGGCCTCCAGCGCCTCTTTGATGAACTCGACCGTGTCCTGATGCTCGCCATCTATGATGTTCCACTCGAGCTCGTGGAACAGCTCCTTGATCTCCTTGGGAGCATCGAGCCAGCGGTCGCTCTTGAGGGAGTCCTCGTAGTCGTATTGAAGGTCTTCGATATCGAATTCCTTCTCCGTCTCGATCGTCAGCGGCATCGGCTCTGCCCCGGTCTCCGCAAGCTCATATGCATCGAACCCGTTCCCTCTTCCGGGGCCTATTCGGCCGCCTCTCGCCGGCGGCGCCGGCCCTTTTTGCGCTTGGGCCTGGGATCCCAAGGCTCATACCCCTCACCGGTATCGGCGCCTTCCGGCGCTTCTTCCGGCAGCGGGTAGACGCCGTATTCGTGGCATTCCTCGATCATGGCGAGGGTGTTCTCGACCGGCACATCGTGCTCGAGACGGTGCGAGGAGCTCAGCAGAAAGCCGCCGCCATGCGCCATCTCCCAGATGCGGGCCCGCACCTCCGCACGCACCTGCTCCGGCGTCCCCCACGGCAGCGTCTCCTGCACATCGATGCCCCCATAGAAGAACATCTCGTTGCCGAGCTGACGCTTCTTCGCGGCCGGATTGGAATGGCGCGCCACCTTCGGCGGCAGGCTGTCATATCCATCGACGCCGCAGGTCATCAGATGCCGCATGAAAGGCTCGGGAATGGCGCCGCAGCTATGGAACTGGATTCTGCCCTCGGGGTTCTTCTGTTTGTAGAACGCCTTGGTCTCCTGGACGGCGCGCATGTAATGCGGCTGAAGCTGTCGCTCATACATGTCGAGCGACAGGAACGCCGTCTTCTCGCTGGCCAGGTCCTCCGGGCTCATGCGCAGCCAATCCACATACTCGCCGCACTGCTCGAGGAACGCCTTGTTGAACTCGATCTCGATGTCCGTGAGCTTCACCAGCATGGCGTCGAGGAACTCGGCGGACTCGATGAAGTCGGAGAAGATCTTGGCGTAGCCGACCATGTACTTGGCCTGCTCGAACAGACCGCCGCGCCCGCCCTGGCCCATCAGGGCGAAGGGCGTCTCCTCGTGCACGTACTTGCAGTACTCCCTCAGCGTCATGCCGGGGATGGGCGAATCCTGCCAGCACGACTCGTCCCAGGGATCCGGCCATGGGAAGGCCGCCAGCTCTTTCAGGCCCTCTTCCAGCGGCGCGCTCGTCGCATCGAAGAGAGGATAGCCGATCATCTCGAAGTAGCCGCCATCCTCGTGCGGCGTCCATTTGCGGATGACGCCCCACTCGTCGACATTGATCTCGACGTCGGGCGGCGGAATGCCCATGTCGAAGGGCACTTCCTCGAACTTGATCTCGCGGAATCCCGGCGAGCCGCCTGGCGGACCGATGGAGATGCGGACGAAATCCAGATCGAGCTTCTCGGCCAGATCCAGCTCGAAAGCGACGTCCGTCGTCCAGGTCGTGGAGCCTGTCCGATAGTTGAGCGTATCCACGTTGTACTGCAGACCGAGGCCCTTTCGGAGGTTCTGGTATCCCTCCACGGTGCCCCAAAGCCCCACCGGCACACGATCGGGCTCGCGCAGACTTATGGCGTCGAGGACGCGCTTGCGCTGTGGCGGAATGGCATTGCCAACGATCGCGACCATCTGCCTCCTCCCCGGCAGTGCTGCTTGGCTATCGGGTTCGACACATGATCGAACCGATATGCGCGATCAAACGTATCCCGCTGCCCGCAGGCGGTCGACCATCACCGATCGGCGTGGCCCATGCACCCAACGCATAACAGGTCAGAAAAAGTCATGCCGACGGCGGTGAGGCGTCCGGATCGAAACAACGCCTCACCCCCGACCTCAGGCTGGAATGCGCGCCGCCTCGGCCTGCATCTGAGCCTGCGCCTCGTCAGCCTGCCAGGGCACCAGCACCGCACGCCTGGCATGCGTCTCGACCACCTCGCGGACATAGCGCACCTCCTGCGCCTGGCGCGAGACCAGCACGGGATCCCGCAGCTCCAGCGGCAGCAGGCTCTGATTAACGACCCAGGCGAAGGGCTCGATCTCGGCCCGGCGGAGATCCGTCTGCAACGCGGCCGCCTCGTGAACGGGCGTTGCCTCGGGAAGCGTGCACAGGATGATGCGCGTAAAGGACGGGTCCCGCAGGCGCGGCAGCAGCCGGAGAACCGCGTCGGGCACGGACCTCGCCTGCCGGCTGACCTCCTTGTGGAAGGACTGGGCGGCATCGAGCAGCAGGATCGTGTGGCCGGTCGGCGCCGTGTCGAGCACGACGATCCGGTCCACGGCCTTGTCGACGGTTGCCGCGAAGGCTTGGAAGACGGCGATCTCCTCGGTGCAGGGAGACGAGAGATCCTCCTCGAGCAGCGCACGTCCGTCGTCGTCGAGATTGGCGCCCGTCGTGCGCATGACCTCATCGCGGTAGCGCGCGACTTCGGCCTCGGGGTCGATACGCTCTACCGTGAGGTTGGATGGCGTCGTGCCGGCCGCCTTGACCACATGGCCCGCCGGGTCCGTCGTGCTCAGGAGCACGTCGTGCCCCTTCTCGGCCAGCGAAACGGCGATGTCGATAGCGAGCGTCGTCTTGCCGACACCGCCCTTGCCCATGGTCATCACCAGGCCCTGGCCCGCGACATCCAGCTCGTCGATGAGACCGCCCAGGCCCGGCAGCGACGGAACCGAGCCCTCGATGGCCTCGACCACGTCGGACACCGCAGGGTCGAAGAACGTGCGCAGCCTGTCGATGCCAAGGAGCTGTTGGGGCTTCAGTGGAACCGTGATCCGCTCGAACCCCTGAAGCGCACTCGGCATATCGCCCAAGGCCGACTGGCCGCGCGTCTCGAGCGCAAGTGCGATCGGATCGGTCCGGTCGGTGGCCTGGTAGTCGCCGTTGATGACGAGCTGCTGATTGTTGATCTCCAGTTCCGCAAGCTCGGCGCTGGTCACGGCAGCTTCATCGAGCGCCGAAACCTCGGGACGGCTAACAAGCACGAGCGTCGTGCTTTCAGGCGCCGCCAAAGCGGCGACCGCCGCGGCGTACAGCTCGCGCTGCTCGACCAGACCCTGCAGCGGTCCCAGGCACGACGTGCCGGCGGTGGCGTTCTCGATGAAGCCGGTCCAGGCCGTCGGCAGCGACAGCAGCCGCAGCGTATGCCCGGTCGGCGCCGTGTCGAAGATCACATGATCGTAGCTTGCCAGCGCCTCGGGCGTGCCGATCAGCTTGGCGAACTCGTTGAATGCGGCGATCTCGACCGTACAGGCACCGGCGAGTTGCTCCTCCATGCTGGCGATCGCGGCTTCCGGAAGCACCCCGCGATAGGGGCCGACGACCTTCTCGCGGTAGGCCGCGGCGGCGGCCTCCGGATCCACATTGAGGCCGAAGAGCCCTGGCACCGCCGGAATCTCCGTCGGCGTCAGACCGATCTCGCAGCCGAACACCTCGTCGATGTTCGAGGCTGGATCCGTGCTGACCAGAAGGACCTTGCGGCCCTGATCGGCAAGCCGGACGGCCGTGGCACAGGAGCACGACGTCTTGCCGACGCCGCCCTTGCCGGTGAAGAACAGGTTCGGCGTCGTCGCCTCGAGGAAGCTCATGCGGCGTCCGCCCCGGAGCAGCAGCCGCTGGCATCCGTGTTGCCGTCCGTTGCACCGTCAAGGCTCAGATCGAGGCGAGCGCCCAGATCGCTGCGGCTCGGATAACCGCCCTTCACGAACACTTCGTCGTCCACGATTACGAGTGGCAGACAATCCATACCGTCGCTCTCCAACAAGCCCTTGACCTGAGCATCGGTGGCGAACGCCTCCGGCTGATGTCCGAGGTCGTAGCGCTCCACCTCGATGCCGTTCTTGTTGGCCCATTCGAGCGCGGCAGCGAACTGCGCGAGCGTGTCGTCGGCATCGGGACCGCAAACGCCGCTCGAGCAGCACATCGGCGGATCGTAGACGCGTAGCTTGGTCATGGCTTGTTCCCTCTGGTGTGCAAGAAGCTTGGATGGAGCAGGGCTGGATCTCAGGCGACGTCGTCGGCGATGGAAACCAGTTCGGGCACCGGCTGACCGGACTCCGCGCAACAGTTCTCCAGCAGATAGGCGATGATGGCGTGCAGAGCGCCGAAGTCGACGCGATAGATGAGCTGGCGGCCGGCGCGGCGCCGGACCAAAAGCCCGGCTTCGGTCAGCGTCTTGACATGGAACGTCAGCGTGGATGCAGGCGTCCCGATATGGGCGGCAATGGCGCCCGCGGCCGCACCCTCGGGTCCTTTGCTCACGAGAAACCGGAGTATGTCGAGCCGTGTCGACTGCGCAAGCGCGGAGAGCGCTACGATGACCTCGTCCTTCTTCATATTTCGAGAATTATCGAAATGAGATGACACGGTCAAGACAAGGATCGCGTTTGAAACAAAATGTGAGCGAGGTGGCAATCACGTCGGCGCCAAACAGCTTCAGACGATCAGGGGGCTATGAGATCTGGAACCGCACACCGAGATAAAGCACATAGGCCGCCAGCATGAGCCCCGCCTCCCAGCGAATCAGCCGCGCCCCGTTGGAAAAGAAGAAGATCATGGCGAGCGTCGCGACGATCATGACCGGGCCATCGAGCCAGACCATGGACCAGGGGTAGGTCAGCGGGGCGGCCACGGCTGAGGCGCCGAGGATGCCCAACGAATTGAACAGATTGCTGCCCACCACGTTGCCATAGGCAATGTCGGACTGGCCGCGGAGAGAAGCGACCATGGCGCTGGCAAGTTCGGGCAGCGAGGTCCCGACGGCGACGATGGTCAAGCCGATGACGCCCTCGGAGACGCCCAGATAAGTGGCGGCGCGGGTGCATCCCTCGATCAGGACGTTGGCGCCGAAGGGCAGGATCGCCAGCCCGGAGAGGGTCAGCAAGACGGCGACGCTGAGGCGCAGCGGCACCTCCTTCTTGAACGGTACCGGTGGCTTCAGCGCGCGCTCCAGCCTTGCTTCGCGCCGGGCGCGTAGAACCTCCCAGGTCAGAAACAGCACCAGCAACAGGACGAGGACCACGCCTTGCCAGGACGCCACCCGCCCCTGAAAGCCCAGAAGGACGAGACCGAAGGTCACGGCAATCAGCACAAAGCCGTCGGGCCTGAGGACCCGCACTGGCCGGTCGATGGGCCTGATCAGCGCAGCGACGGCCAGGATCAGGAGAATATTGGCAATGTTGCTGCCGATGACATTGCCCACCGCCAGCTCCGATTTCCCCAACAGCGACGCTTCGACCCCGACGAAAAGCTCGGGCATCGACGTCCCCAGCCCGACGATGATCATGCCCGTGACCAGCGGCGACAGCCCGACATGCCGGCCGGTCGCCACCGAGCCCCGGAGAAGCGCTTCGCCGCCGATGAAAAGCAATACCAGGCCGGCAACAATCAGAAACAGTGTCACTCCGACCTCCCGACGGACCGACCGCCGCCCCGCCCCCCAAGGGCCTAAAGTCTCGATCTGGGCACCGGCTGGATGAATTCTGTCCCTATGGCTAACCGCGTCATGTCTAATCGGCAATATCGATCATGTGAGGGCGGATCGATTTCGGATCCGTCCCGAGCACGGATGCACAGGCCGAAACACAGAAGACCGGCCGCCCGAGGGCGGCCGGCCTAGATCAACGTCGGAGGGGCTTCTGTCAACGCCAGCCCCGCTTGGCATGCGGCCCTCTAGTTGCCGAAGCGGCGGAAGAAGGCAGAGCCACTCTTGAAGCCACCGTGGAAGCTGCGACCGCCGTAGCGGTAGCTGCCATAGTAGGGCTTGTATCCGTACGCCCGGCCGCGGAAGCCGCGGTGGCTACGGAAGCCGCGATGACCGCGGAAGCCACGGTGACCTCGGAAACCCCGATGGCCGCGGAAACCACGATGGCCCACGGTGTGGACGAGGGACTGAGCCGGCTGTCCGGCGTCGAGTGCCTGGTGGAGCAACGGGCTGGCCGAGGCCTGCTGCGGCGCTATGGCAGCAAAAGCACCAATCATTCCGGCGATGAGCATTCCAGCTGTCTTTTTCATGAGGACCTCCAGTATTCTGAGCGCGTCTGCGCTGTCCTGCGTCGTATGGCTGATCAGGTGGGAGGTCTCCGCGAGGGCGGCAATGAGATGCCCTTTCACTCTTCCTGACGGTCGTGTGAGAGCACTTGAGGACCATGCGACATCTGACGACCGCCGTCCGTGTCCAGATCCCTTGGAACGGCTGATCGGCGGGCTCCGGTTCCGTTCAACAGGCTTCAAGGATTGGTGAGGCGGTTGCCGCGCGACGATCGGGCAGGCGGTTCCGAGAGACGGCGTCTACTCCGGAACCGCCTCGGTGCCTTCCGGCGTCTCTGCGCTGGCAGACCCGAAATCCGGCCGTGGCCACAGGCCCGCGCCCTCGACGATCGGCTTGATAGCGGCCTCCCACTGGATGGCCATGATGTGGATGCCGGCAACGCCTTCGATCTCGCGCACCTGCTGGATCTGCTCGATGCACATCTTGATGCCTTCGGCGCGCCATGCCTCCTGCAGGGCCGCCTTGTCATCGCCGTCGACACCCTTGACCGCGCCTTCCATGCGCCGAAGGCAGGCCTCTGGAACCACAATGCCGGGAATATGCTCGTGCAGAAAGCGCGCCATGGGCGTGCTCTTCAGCGGGCCGACGCCGGCCAGGACCGCCACCTTCTCGTGCAGACCGAGATCCACGACCCGCCGCATGTAGGCCTTGAACAGCTCCACGTCGAAGATCATCTGGGTCTGCACGAAATCGGCGCCGGCGACGACCTTCTTGGCGAGCCGCAGCGGCCGGTGGGCGATCGGCGCCGTGAACGGGCTCGCCGCGGTTCCGATGAAGAGGCGCGGGCCGCCGCCCTGGATCTCCTCGCCGCACTGGAAGCGGTTCTCGTCGCGCATGTCCCGGACCATGCGGATGAGCTGCATGGAGTCGATGTCGTGGACATTCTTGGCGCCGGGGTGGTTGCCGAACGACTGGTGGTCCCCGGAGAGGCAGAGCACGTTGCGGACCCCGTGCACGTTGGCGCCCATCAGGTCACTCTGGATGGCAAGCCGGTTGCGGTCGCGGCAGGTCATCTGGATCACCGGCTCCAGCCCTTCCTGCGCAAGCAGGATCGCCGTGCCGATGCTGCTGAGCCGTACGATGCCGGTCTGGTTGTCGGTGACGTTGGCGGCGTCGACATAGCCCTTGAGCTGGCCGATCTTCCTGCGCACCAGCTCGGTGTTGAGGCTCTTCGGCGGCCCGAGCTCACCTGTTACGGCAAAGTGCCCGGCCGCCAGCACACGCTCCAGGTTGCTGCCGGTCTTCAGCCCGGCGCGTGCACCCTCCGCAACCGCCGTCAGCTCCGCCACGTCGTTCATCCGCGCGGGCTCCCGACCCGATCAGGCGTTGAAGAAGTCGTCGTCATCGAGCTCCTCCCCTTCCTCCAGGTCCGACTCGTCCTCGTCATACGCGTACTCGATCTCGTTCTCGATGCAGACGTAGATCGCACCGTCCTCCTGCTTGACCGGATAGGTCAGGATCGGCCGCTCGGCCATGCCGCAAAGCTCGCCTGTGCGCAGGTCCCATTGCCAGATGTGCTTGGTGCAGGTGAGCTTGTCGCCGTCGAGCTGTCCGGACTCGGTCAGTGGCTCGGCCATGTGCGGACAGGTCGGCGGAAAGGCCCTGAGGCAATCGCCGAGATTAGCGATCATCACGCCGACACCGCCGACCTCGAACGTCTTCATGCGCTTCTCGGGAATCTCGTCGAGGGCGCAAACCTTCGTCCAGGCGGCGCTATCGGCGGGCGGCTCCGGTGCGGCCGCAGGTTGCGGAGCGATGAACGCTTCGGCCCCTGCCTGCGGAACCGGCGCCGAGACTGCCGGCAGCGCAGCCCCCTCCATACGCGGATTGGCCGTGACACCGAAAGGCTGATGGATATCGTCGCGGACCTTCACGCGGCGCACGCTGCCGCCGCGGCTCTTGGTCCAGTCCTTCGGCGGCTGCACCTCCATCAGCTCGTCCATGAGCTCGAGATTGTCCACCTGGTCCCAGATCTTCGCCCAGATACAGGGCATCGAGGGATCCACCTCGCACATGCCGTTCTCGGAGCCGCCGCAGGGCCCGTTCATCAGCTGCTTGGGGCAGCGCGTGATCGGGCAGAGCCCGCCCGTATATTCGAGCACGCAGTGACCGCAGCCGACGCAGCGTTCCTCCCAGATGCCCGGCTCCGTGGGCTGCCCCATGAAATTGGTGTCGAGGCCCGGCAGGATGCGCGTCTCGGGGAAGCGCTCGGCCAGCGTCTGCACGCCGACGCCGCAGGCCATGGAGAGGACCGCGTCGTATTCGCCCACATCCCCATCGAGCGGCTGGATGAACTCCTGCACGCATTGACGCTGGACCGTGGCCTCCTCGACCTCCAGCTCCTGGCCGTTGGCGGCTGCCGCCGTGCGCAGCGTCGCGGCCAGTGCGCCCGTCTCCTTCTTGCCGCCGCTGAAACAGACCGAGACGCAGGTGCCGCAACCGACCGCCAGCACCTTCTTCTTGCCCTTCAGCATGCGCTGGATTTCTTCCAGGGGCTTCTGCTCGGCTACGATCATCGGCGATGCCTCCCGTCGAGTGTCGGACCGGCCTGTGCAGGCACATATCCACCCATGGCGTTACCCCCTCTCCACCGGTCGCGCTTCTGCCGGCGAGCCGGTCGCCGCGGACCGAGCGCCGCCGGCGCGCAGCGGGCTCGATCCAAGCGCCCGCACCTCCTCCGCGAAGGCATCCGCGGCATTTGCGAACTGATCGGCCCCGTCCTGCGGCACATGCACCATGCAGGCGCGGCCTGACCCGAGGCCGACCTCGTCGAGCCAGGCCCGGATCCAGCGCACGCGCTTCTCGGCATTCGTGTTGCCGGCATTGAAGAGACAGCAGCCCGGCTCGCAACCGGCCACGACGACGCCGTCCGCGCCATCCTCGAAGGCACGCATGATGTGGAGGTTGTCGACACGGCCCGTACAGGGCATGTCGACGATCTCGAGGTCGCAGGCGCTTGGCCTCTCGCCGCCGGGATAAGCCCGGACCGCCGGCAAGGCGTTGGGACACGCAAAGGCGATGATATGCGGCGTAGAGCTATGGGATGGCGTCAACAGGCCATCGACCTGTGATGCGACCTCGCCGTCCGTGAACTTGGTCATGGCGATGGCGCCTGTCGGACAGGCGGCCGCGCAGAGCCCGCAGCCGGTGCACTCGTCCATGTCGATCGCCGCGGCCCCCTGGATACCGCCGACGCCGGTCAGATCGGGATCGATGCGCGCGGCATGAAACGTACAGGCTCTGACGCAATTCAGGCACGCCACGCAAATCTCGGCATCGACGACTGCGATCGGCCGGTCGAGCGCGAACGGATCGCGCGGACCGATAGCGGCACCCGGCGCGGGCAGGTCGAGGACCAGCTCCTCGGACTTGGCGCGCGAGACGCAGACGGTGAGGAACTGCGAGCGCTCCTCCGGTTCGAGCACCGAGTCCCGATGGTCCGGCTCGCCCGACAGATAACGCACCTTGCAGGTGCCGCAGCGCCCGTCCGAGCAGGAACTCGGCACGCGATAGCCGTTCTCGACCAGCACGTGCAGGATCGACTTGTGCCGGGGGACCTCCAGGGCTTCCCCGGTGCTCGCAATCCTGACTTGAAAGACCGGTGCCTCGCCGGCTTCCCTGTTCGCCATATCGTCGGACGCTCCCACCCGGACGCAGGACACTTAGAGCATGTCTCCCGAAAGTGGGTACCGGTTTCGGGACAAAAGACATGCTTCAACAAAGAGCTAGAGCATGGCGCGAATCAGAATGATCGCGACAGGCTCTAGTCTGGCCGAGGATTATGAAAAATGACGCTTGGAGCTGGCAATCGGGGGCGTTGCGGGCTGCCCCCTAGCCCGGCGCATGACACGCGCCGGACATGAAATGTCGTTCGCTTTGTGATATCTGCGTCGCTCTGGCACCAGAAACCGAGTGAGATCCGCCGGACATGGATTATGTCGTTCCCTCCCGCTTCGATCCGCAGGTGTCGTCGTACTCCATCCGGACGCTGCACCCTGGATTGACCGCATCCGATGTGCGGCGGGTGCTGCACACGGATATCAGCCGGTATGTGGCGCTGAGCCGGGACCGGAACCCCATTCATTCCAATCCGGAATACGCGCAGCGAACGCGGTTCGGCCAGGAGATCGCCCTTGGGCTTCTGCCCGAGGGTATCCTGTCGTCGCTGCTCGGCACCAAACTGCCGGGACAAGGCGCCATCTATGTCGGCAAGACCGTTTCCTTCCGGGCGCCGGTCAATCCCGGCGACCAGCTGACGACGCTCATCAAGATCGAGGAGGTCGACCGGGAGCGGAGACTGATCAAGCTCACCGGCGACTGCTCCAATCAGGACCGGACCGTGGTGGCGAGCTACGAGGTCACCCTGATGCTGGACAAGGGACAGGAGCTCGAGTTCCTGTGCGATCTCTTCAAGCTCGCCACGGAGCGGGATCCGTTCGACCCCAAACGCCGTCAGGACCTCATCGACGCGGCCGCGCTCGACCTGGACGCGCGTTTCGAGACCTATGCCGCGCTCTTCAATTGGGAGGACGCGCCGGATGTTCGCGCGCTCGCCCTGCAGCAACTGCGTGAGACCGACGACGCGAGCGGCCTCAGGCAAAAGCTCTTCAAGGCATCGGATCCCGCCTCCGCCGTGGAAAGCGTTTTGGACGCCCTGATCTGGTGGGGTATCGCACCCACCGTCCATTCCGGGCTCAGCGAGGACTTCGGCGATGCGCCCGAGACGGCATGGGCCAAGATCTTCGCGTGGTCCGACGCCATGGGTCAGGCAAACCAAGGCTTTTCGCTGCCGGGACTGGAGAGACTGGGCGAGATCGAGCTCAGCGGTGGCAAGCTGCTCTTCGATCCGATGTCCCAGAGCGAGCTTGCGCGCGACACGATCGGCTGTCTCGGCGCGCATGTCGCCACCAGATTGAGCTCTTAAAGCATGTCTCCCGAAAGTGGATACCGGTTTCGGGAAAAAAGACATGCTTCAACAAAGACCTAGAGCAATGGCGCGAATCAGAATGATCGCGACAGGCTCCAGTCCCGTTCGAGCCTACCAGGTCATCTACCCGGAGGATCGACGCTAGCTTGCGTCTAGTCGCCACCGGGCCCGAAGCGTTGATGCGCGTCCACCATCAGCCCCGGGAAGCCCTGCATGGCCGAGCCGCCAAGCTTCATGGCCGCCTTCTCGCGGTTGAGCTTGGCCAGCTCCGAGAGCGGCCCCGACTTGATGGCGCTGGTGGGACAGATCTCCTCGCAAGCGCGCGGCATGTCGAGCGGGCGCTCCTTGCCGGGTGTCTGGCAGAAGTTGCATTTCTGCATCTTGCCGACCATGGAGGTGAGCTGCGGCGCGTTGAAGGGACACGCCCAGGTGCAGAAGCCGCAGCCGATGCAGGTGCTCTCATCGACCACCACGATGCCATCCTCGACGCGCTTGGTGATGGCGCCGACGGGACAGGCGCTGCGGCAGGGCGCATCGCCGCAATGCATGCAGGCCATGGAGACGTTCATGGCCTTCACATTGGGATAGCTGCCGGACTCGATCTTCACGACCTCGCGCCAGCGCGGGCCGACATCCACCTCGTTCCAGGTCTTGCAGGCGATCTCGCAGGCGTGACACTTCACGCACAGCTCGTGATCGAAATAGAAGCCGTGTTGCATGTCGTGCCTCCTACGCCGGCCGGACCCGGACCTTGCACTCGTTGTAGCAATTGGCGCCGGTGATCGGATTGGTGTGGGTGTCCATCAGGTTGTTGGAGTGCGCGCCCTTGCCCTTGGCCGTCTGCCCCATGGCCCAATGGCCGAAGCCGTGACCGTGACGGATCGAGACGCAGCCCGGCACCAGGCCTTCGACGACCTTGGCCTTGATGGTGATCGCGTCCTTAGGCGACTCCACGACCACCATGGCCTCGTCGCGGATGCCGTACTTGGCGGCGTCGACGCTGTTGATCTCGACCCAGTTCTCGCCGCACACCTCCATCAGCAGCGGGTTGTTCTGCGTGACGATGTTGCAATGCATGGAGAACTTGGAGTGGGTCACCTGCAGCGGATAGTCGTCGTCGGGCAGGACGCTGCGCTCGGTATAGATGGGATAGGGATCGAAGCCCGCCTTCTCGTACTCCGATGAGAAGATCTCGATCTTGCCGCTCGGCGTGGGCAGCCCTTCGGGCACCCGGTTGTAGCGGATCTCGCCGGCCCAGAAGCCCTTCTCCTTGAGCTCGTCGAGGGACATGGGCACGTCCTTCATCATGAGCTCGCCCCAATCCTCCCACGTCTCGTAGGGGAAGTGCTCGCCCCAGCCCATCTTCTCGGCAATGCCCTTGACGATCTCGTAGGGCGGCTTCGACGCGCCGACGCGCGGAACCACGGGCTGGCACAGGATCACCTCCGGCCCGAGCCACATGCCCTGGCGGATCTCGGCCTGCTCGTGGAACGAGGTCTCCGGCAGCACGATGTCGCATTCGAGCGCCGTCTCGCTCAGGAACAGCTCGCAGGCCACCCCAAGCTCGAGATTGTGGAACATCTCGATCACCCGGTCGCGATTGGGATCGCTCATCACCGGGTTGGTGGAGTGCACGAAGAGGCCCTTGACCGGGTAGGGCTTGCCGTCGATCACCGCGTCCGGGAGCTTCGAGTTCGGCAGGTCCGGCGCCAGCGGATAGCCCATGGCGACATGCAGCGGATCGGCCTTGATCTTGGCCTGGGCCTTTTTCGGGATGCTCACCGGCGCTCCGAGCGGCGCCCAGTCCTTCAGATAGAGATTGCCCGGCTTGTCCACCTCGCCGGTGATGGCGTCGAGGATGTAGCAGGCGCGGCCGGCGTCGGCGCCATTGGTGTAGTAGCCCGAGCCCTTGAAAATGGCGGACATGGCCGGCTTGGTGATGGCGAACTCGCGGGCCAGGCGCCGGATGGTGGCGGCCTCGACGCCGCAGATCGGCTCGGCCCATTCGGCCGTGTAGCCATGCTTTTCGAGATGGTCGCGGAAGCCGTCGAAGCCCTCGCAGTACTTCGACACGAAATCCTCGTCATAGAGCTTGTCGTCGATGATGGCCTTGCACATGGCCAGCGCCAGCGCGCCGTCCGTGCCCGGCTGCACCGGGATCCATTCGTCGGCCTTCTGCGCGGTCTCCGTGAAGTTCGGATCCACGACGACGAGCTTGCAGCCCTTCTTCTTGGCCTCCAGCAGCGCCCGGCTCTCCCACAGGCCCTGATTGGCGCCCAGATTGTTCATGCCCCACAGGATGACGTATTTCGAGTTGACGAAATCGTGCATCGGGAAGACATGGCCAAAGAGCGTCAGGCAAGCGGCGCGCCGGTCCTGCTCGCAGCCCGAGGTGTGGGCGTACATGTTGGGCGAGCCGTAGAGGTCCTTGAGCAGGTGGTGATAGAAGATCGTGTTGGGGTCGTGGTGGCAGGTCAGCGCCACCGCCTCCGGCCCCCACTTCTCGGCGATGAACCTGAGCTTGTCGGCGATGAACGCGAAGGCCTCGTCCCAGCCGATCTCCTTGAACTCGCCGGTGACGCCCTTCTTCTTCTCGTTGGTGCGCAGCAGCGGCTTCTTCAGCCGGTCGGGATCCTGTGAGACGTACCAGCTCGCCATGCCTTTGGCGCAGCGCGAGCCGATATTGTTGGGCGAGTCCGGATTGCCCTTCTGGTAGACGATCTTGCCGTCGCGGACGAATACCTCCGTGGGACACTGCCATGGGCAGGTGTAGCAAAAACTCTTGATGACCTCGGCGCCCTTGATCTTGGCGAGCCGAGCCGCAAGTTCGGTTTCCTGAAGTGTCATGCGGTTTCGCCCTTCTCGTGAAGGCGGCGTCCGAGAGAGGCCGTTCCGAAGGGGGCTTACCGCGTCTTCCGCGCGCTCATGCCCAAGGCTCTCCGCCTGCGCAGCAGGCCCAACGGTCTCTGCCCCGCCACCTCGCTCCTCCCTG
>JAKSBI010000123.1 GCA_022361215.1 Hyphomicrobiales bacterium
ATAAGGTTCGCGCTGCCGTCCGGTGTCCTGCAGACGTTCGGCGAAACACTTTTAAACGGACTGCTACTATTCGCTGCCGGAAACGCCGACTATGGCAGGCGATGTCTTGTCCGCTTGAAGGTGGTGGGGGATCGCGAGGCCGATAAGCTGTCGAGGAAAGGCGCCGATCAGCCGCCGCCCTCGCGGGAGGCATCGTAAGCCTTCAGCACGCGCTTCGGGGCCTGCGCCCGCCAGACCCGCATCAGATTGCCCTTGGCCCATTCCATGTCGAGCGTCTCGGGGCGCATCAGAACCAGGCCGTGTTTCCGGTAGTGGTCCGTCACGAAGAACCTGTCGGGCTCCACCTCCAGCAGCACCTCGCGCTCCTCGAGCGGCACCTTGAAGACGGCCGCGTCCTCGTGCGGGCTCCACCAGACCCAGAGCTTGCCATGCGCCTTCAGCGCCGGCTGGCCCCAGGAGGTGGTGAGCTCGACGCCCGGCAGACCGAGGCCGAGCGCCAGCGCCTTCAGCCTCTCCCAGTCAGGTCGGTTCTCGGGTTTCACGTGACGTACCGATGCGAGAAATCCGGGCTAAAGCATGTCTCCCGAAAGCGGATACCGGTTTCGGGACAAAAGACATGCTTCAACTAAGAGCTAGAGCAATGGCGCGAATCAGAATGATCGCGACATGCTCTAGGCTTCGAGCAGAACCTCGAAGCCGCCAAGGATCATGCGCATGCCGTCGAACGGCATCTGCGACGGGTCCATGTCCTTGAAGCGCGGGTGCTCCAGCATCTTCTTGTTGCCCTCGTCCCGCACTTCCTTGGAGGGCCAGACGATCCAGGCGAGCACCACCGTCTCGTCCTTCTCGGCCTTCACGGCCATGGGAAACGAGGTAACCTTGCCGTCCGGCACGTCGTCGCCCCAGCATTCGGTCATGCCGATTGCGCCGAGCTCCTTGTAGATCGGCACGAAGCTCTCGGCAAACCGCTTGTACGCCTCGCGCTTGTCCGTCGGGACCGCCAGAAGAAACCCCTCGATGTAAGCCATCTAATCTCCACTCGCTCTCGGCCAGCCCCGGCGTACTATCGTTGATAGCTACGTTGATATCAATGTATCATCGGTTCATGAGAGACGATTTACCGCTCGCGGTCACCCATGAGGTGCGCGACCGGTGCCTTTGCCTGCACCTGCAGCGCGCGGCGCGGTCGGTGGCCCGGCGCTTCGACGAGGCGCTGCGTCCGTTCCATCTCACCAACGGGCAGTTCTCGCTGCTGATGTCGCTGAACCGTCCCGAGCCGCCGCGCATCACCGATCTCGTGCCCTTCCTGGCCATGGACCGCACCACGCTGACGGCGGCGCTGAAGCCGCTCGAACGGCGCGGGCTGGTGACGGTGGTTTCGGACGAGACGGACAGGCGTACACGGCGCCTGGTGCTCACGGACGCTGGCATCGACCTGCTCCGCGCCGCCGTTCCGGTCTGGCGCTCGACCCACGACGACATCGACAGCCACTGGCCCCTTGAGGACCGCCAGGTGCTGCTCGACGAGCTGCGCCGCATCTCCGAGCCGAGGCGCGATTGACCGCCGCTACCCCGGATCGGTGCCGGCCCTCAGCAGCGTCGGGCCGTCCGAGGCCAGGAAATCCAGAAAGGTCTGCGCCACGGGCCGCAGGTTCTTGCCGCGCGGCACCACCGCGTACCAGTGCTTGTCCAGCGGGAAGCCGTCCACCGGCAGCAGCTTGACCAGCCCGGCGGCCAGCTCCAGGCGCAGGCTGTGCAGCGAGAGCACCGAGA
>JAKSBI010000894.1 GCA_022361215.1 Hyphomicrobiales bacterium
CCGCAACCCTCTGTCCGGCAGGCGGTCGGGTGGCCTGCACCGGCGGCTGAGGCGGAAGCCGGTCAGGCTGTACCGATGGTGCCTGGGCCTGGGGTTCAACCCGCGGAATGGCGCCCGGCTGGGCCTGTCCGGGCCTCACGTTCAATGTGCCGAAGCCCTGCGGCTGTGCCTGAGGCCGGGCCTCCGTCGCCGGTAGCTGTCCGAGTTGGCCCTCTGGGGCCAATCCAGGCTGTGCCGACGCGCCCAGTCGCGCCTGGAGGTCGGCAAGCTGCGTGGTGAGTTGGCCGATCTGGCCCGTCAAGGCGCTGATCTGAGTCTCCATGACTTCAACGCGCGCGACGACATCCGACGTAGCTCCCGCGCCTGAAGCGAGCGGATTGCCAGCAGCCGCCGGATCGGAGGCCAGCGGCACCGGACCGCCGCCCTGGCTGCCCGCCCCACCCTGCGACTTGACCAGGGATTGCAGCGTGCCGATCACGACCTGCAGGTCCACGATCTGCTCTTCGAGCTGGCGCATGCGCTGCGCCATGGGGTCGCCGGACCCAGGTTTATTCTGAGCTGCCTGAGCTGCCTTTGGCGTCTGCTGCGCCAGGGCACCGATATCGAACGACGGACCACCGGCCGCCAAAGACAGGAAGACGCCGGAGACCAAAACGATGGAGAAAGCAGAAAGCCGAGCCATTCAATCGACAGCCAGTGTTCGGTTCGATGTTCGCGTTCTGGAGTGATCGCCCGGCCGGTCATCCGGTGTCAATGCCCGCGAACGGCCTGTCGCTACCGCAGCAGGTGAATCTCCCGAAGTATTAGGGCCAAACTGTGTTGGCTGGCCCCGGCTAGATGGCCCCGCAGGCCCTAGCTGCCGGCCCGTCCGCTGAGCTTCGTAACGGCGCGCCGGTTCTGCGACCAGCAGGAGATATCGTCACAGACGGCGACCGGCCGTTCCTTGCCATAAGAGATCGTGCGCATTCTGTGCGCCCCGACCCCGAGACCGGCCAGGAAGGTCTTCACCGCAGTCGCACGACGGGCGCCGAGCGCAATATTGTACTCCCGCGTGCCGCGCTCGTCGGCATGTCCCTCGATGGTAATGGAATAGAGCTGATAGCGCTTGAGCCACTGCGCCTGACGACTGAGCGTCTTTTGCGCTTGAGGCGTCAGCTCCGAGCTGTCGGTGGTGAAATAGACCCGATCGCCGACATTCACGGCAAACTCGCGCGCTGTTCCGGGCGTGGCCGGCCCCGCGAGAGCGGCATTTGCGCCCTGCGCAAGTTGCTGCTGAGGTTTCTTCGAGCAGGCGGCAAGAGCCGCCACCATAACGATCACACCTGCAAGCTTGCAGGTGTGGAACACCCCACTCTGACACCGCATGTACTGAACTCCGACTTCACCAGCCGCCTGAACGATTCGTAAAGGCCGACCCCTTAACGAATTCCTAAGGCGCAACTAAGTCGGATGGATGGAGTGGATTTTTTCGCGGGCCAAAACGCAGATGGCGCTGGAAAGCCGTGGACGCCGCAGCGCAAGCGCTTCGGCGACCCGGCATCCAGCTTGTCCATCTGTGCGAGAGCTGCCCCCCGCTGACGGGCAATTCGTTGTGCGTCGTCCCCCGGATTACGCACGCACAGCCATTTCGATGACCGTATCCGCAAGACCGAGCTTCATCGGCTTGTGCGTCACGTTCTTACGGCATGCCCCCAGCGCAGCAGCGGTAGCCACGATGCTGGCGACGACGATCACGCCCTTCAAACCCTGCATGGTCTTCTCTCCTAATTTGTAGTTCCGGCGAGTGCCATCTTCGTGAGTACCCAATGGGACAGGTCAAGATCAAGGACGGAGCGCATTTTCGGCTGCGTTTTCTCCCGCGGTGGTGCGAAAATGTCACGCCTGAGGCGCAAACCGGGACCCCAAGGACACGGCCTGCCGCCGATAACAGGCCTGCAGGTCGCCTTATACCCTTGAAAAATAGCCGAAAATCGCGAAATCTCAGTTGATCAGCGGGGACCACGCCGGATCCGAGCCGAATGACGGCGTTACAACAGGGCGTTCGTTGTATCCGGTCAGGTCTATCGTGAAGAGACGGGGGCCGCCGCCCGCGCCGCGTGATTCTCTGAAAAACATCAGAACACGGCCGTTCGGGGCCCAGGTCGGCCCCTCATTGTGGAAGCCTTCGGTCAGAATCCGCTCGCCCGAGCCGTCCGGCCGCATGACACCGATCAGAAACTGCCCGCCGAGCTTCTTTGTGAAGGCGATCAGGTCGCCGCGCGGCGACCAGACAGGCGTCGAATAGCGCCCCTCGCCGATACTGATCCGGCGCTGGTTGGTGCCGTCCGATCGCATCGTATAGAGCTGCTGCGTGCCGCCCCGGTCCGATTCGAAGACCAATTGCCGGCCATCGGGCGAAAAGCTCGGCGCCGTGTCGATCGCCGGCGTGTTCGTCATCCGGAACGTGCGCCGACTGCTCAGATCCATCAGATAGATGTTCGAGTTGCCGCCCGATTGCAGGCTCATGACGATCTTCTGGCCATCGGGGGAAAACCGTGGCGCGAAGGTCATGCCCGGAAAATCCCCGACAATCTCTTTCTGCCCGGTCTCGATGTTGAGCAGATAGACCCGCGGGCGGCCACCCGCATAGGACATATAGGTGATCTCCTGGCTGGTCGGGCTGAAGCGGGGCGTGAGGACCAGCGACTGTCCGGTGGTCAGCATGCGCAGGTTGTGGCCGTCCTGGTCCATGATGGCGAGGCGCTTCACCCGTGCGTTCTTCGGACCGGTCTCGTCCACGAAAACGATCCGTGTGTCGAAATAGCCCTTCTCGCCTGTCAGGCGCTCATAGATGGCATCGGCGATGATATGGCCGATGCGGCGCCAGTTCCGGGGCTGCGTGAGAAACTGCTGCCCCGCAAGCTGGCTGCCGGCAAACACGTCCCACAATCTGAATTCGGTCTTCAGCCGGCCGTTGGCGAGCCTGGTGACACGCCCGACCACCAACGCCTGCGCATTGATGACCCGCCAGTCCGCGAAACGCGGCTGCCGGTTGACGTCATCGATCTTCTCGATGAAGGCGCTGCGGTCGATCGGCTTGAAGAGGCCAGAACGTTCCAGGTCGCTGAGCACGACCCCGGCAATATCGGCTCCGAGCTGCTGCTCGGCCTGCGTTCCGCCTTTGAACTCGGTGATCGCGATCGGCAGAGGCTGAACGTTGCCCTGCGTAATGTCGATCTCCACCACCGCCGCGGCCGGCGAGGGCCACATCACGCTTGCCGTCAGGATCAGACCGACAGCCAGGACCGCCCAAACGAGCTTGGACTGGCGATGTCTCGAAGCGCGCCTCATCCTCCGAACATCTCCCTCGGATCGAAGTTCAGGACCATATCACGCCAGGCCGCGTATTTCGCGGCAGGCAGCTGATAGGGCTGGCATTGCAGAACGGCGCGAACGGCGCTGTCCGCGGCGGCCTGGAAGAATGGCGAAGCCTCGCGGTTCATGACTTGCGGCGCACGGCTGAGCGAGCCGTCCTGGCCCAACTGAAGGCGCAGCCTGACCTTGACCGCATCGGCGCCCATGCCACCGACCGGCGGGCTCCAGCATTGCGATATGCGCGCCCTGAGGGCGTCGATCTCGTTCATGGACAGCATCTCGTCGCGGCCGGCCTCGTGACCACGCGACTGGCGTACCGGCTTGGTCGCATCCGGTCGAGCGGGAGCGGCATCCGACCCCGCGTCGGGAATCTTGTTGAGAAGCGCCGCGATGCGATCCGTATCGAAATCCTTCTTGCTGGTCTTGGCCGCGACGCGCTTCGGCTTCGGCTTGGCGGGCTTCTCGACGACAGTCTTCTTCTTGGGCGGTTGCTTGACCGCAGGCTTCTTCTTGCTCGCCGTCTTCGGCTTGCTCGGTTTCGGCTTCTTGGCCTTTTTCGGCTTCGGCGCGGGTTTGACCTTCGGTTTCGAGCGCTTCGGCGGCACTGCTCGTGCCGACTTGGCAGGGCGCTTGGCCGACTTTCGCTTCTTCACCTTGGCGGCGCTCTTCTCGGAACGCTTTTTTGAGTGAGGCTTATCCGACTTCGCCTTGCGCTGCCCGGCCTTGACCTTCGAGACTTGTGCGGAGGTGACGATTTCCACCGGGATGGACGGCGTCTGCGGCACACGATAGGCCTGAGCACTCGGGAACGACGCGACCGCCCAAAGCAACACCCCGAAATGCAGCGCAATCGAAATGATCAGGCTCTTTTGCAAGGCCTCAAATCCTGTCTTCGAGTTCGGTTACCAATGCGATGCGCCGGAAACCGGCGGCGCTGATCGTACCCATGACCTTCATGATGGCGCCGTAGTTCGATCGCCGATCGCCGCGGACATAGATCCGCTCGTCATAGCCACTGCGCGTGATAGCAACGAGTTTGGGCACAATTTCGTTCAGCTCGATCTCCGTCTCCTGCAGGAAGACTCGGCCCTCGCTGCTGACGGAGATGGTGAGCGGCTCCTTTTCGCCCTGGAGCTGCTTCGCCTCGGTCTTCGGCAACTCGATCGGCACGCCTACCGTTAGCAGCGGCGCTGCCACCATGAAGATGATCAGCAGGACCAGCATGACGTCGACGAACGGGGTGACGTTGATCTCGCTCATGGGCTGGTAGCGAACCCGCTTCCGCGTCCGGCCGCGTCCCCCCTTGCCGTTGTTCACCGACGCACCCACGGCTCAGCTCCTGACGTCGATCTGACGCGACAGAATGGCGGAGAACTCGTCGGCAAAGCTCTCGAGCCGATGGGCATGGCGGGCCGCCTCCTGGGAGAACTTGTTGTAGAAGACCACCGCCGGGATGGCGGCGAGCAGACCGAGCGCCGTGGCGAACAGGGCCTCGGCGATGCCGGGGGCGACCACGGCAAGGCTGGTGTTCTTGCTGACGGCGATGGCCTGAAAGCTCGTCATGATGCCCCACACCGTTCCGAACAGACCGATGAACGGGGACGTGGAGCCGACGGTCGCCAGAAACAGCAGACGGTGCTCGAGCCTGTCCATCTCGCGTCCGATGGTCACGTCGAGGACCTTTTCCACCCTGTCCTGAACGCCTGCGAGCGGCTTCGGCGTGCCCTCGCTCGAGCGCTTCCATTCGCGCATGGCAGCGACGAACATGGCCGCCATGGCACCGTTCTGGCGCTGCGCGAGGGCCTGATAGAGCTCCTCGAGCGACTGACCCGACCAGAAGACCTGCTCGAAATTATCGGTTTCCTGGCGTGCCTTACTGAAAGCAAATAGCTTTTGGACGATGATGGCCCAGCTCCAAACCGAAGCGAGCAGCAGGCCGATCATGACGATTTGAACGACGATGTGCGCCTGAAGGAAAAGGGCGACCATCGAGACGTTTCCCGAAATCGAAGCAAGCGTAGCCGTGGAAGCATCCAGCGGGTTCATGAGGGCCTCGTCGTGCGTCGATTGCACCCGACACTTGTCGTCCCCGAAGGAACGCGCGCATCCCGTCAGGGCCTATCGTTCCAACGCCCCGTCTCTTTGCTGAAACCCGCCCCGCAATCCCCGAGCACAGGACTTAAGCGAGCCAACTGTGACCATAGTTGGGCCGGTTCCAGGGGCTTCATGCGACGCCTGTGTCCGGTCCGGTTAGGCCCTGACATCACGCAAGGATCGCACGCGCAGACTCAATGGTCCTGGTTAACGAATCGTTCAAACGCAGAACGAATCAGCGGGCCGACCCGCAGCGGCTTGCCCGATCGCGAGATCAGCACGACCTTGACGCTGGCACACACCAGGACTTGGCCCCCGCGCACCACCTCCTGCTTCAGCGTCAAGGTTGCACCGCCGATTTCGGCGCATTCCGTGACCACCTCGATCACGTCGTCGATACGCGCGGGCTTCAGGAAGTCGATCTCCATGTGGCGCACCACGAAGACGGCCGGCTCGCCGTCTTCCTTGCCCGCCAGCAGGTCCTGATGACTGATGCCCAGCAGACGCACGAAATCGGAGCGACCGCGCTCGCAGAAACGCAGAAAGCTCGCGTGGTAGACCAGACCGGTGAAGTCCGTGTCCTCGAAATAGATGCGGACCGGAAGAAGATGGCGCTCGCCTTCGATGCGCCCGGCCAACCCGGGCCAGTCGTTCTCCGGTTCAGCCATTCTCGGGATCGTCCCCCTCGAACAGCTTGAACTGCCCGTTGCCGCCGGTCGCCGGCGGATCGAGACCGAGGTGCTCGAAGGCCTGCGCCGTCAACATCCGCCCACGCGGCG
>JAKSBI010000526.1 GCA_022361215.1 Hyphomicrobiales bacterium
ATGAAGGCGATCGGCGCCGCCGAGCCCAGGGCCGGCTACCGCCCGCTCACGCCCGGCGCGCTCCGCACCGCGCTCCGCCGCCTCGACCGCGAGCACGGCGCGCGCGTGCCGTGGCATCTGGTCTATGGGCGGTTGGAGGCGGCCGACGGCTAGCAGCCCAACCGCTTCACCCCTCAGGCCTCATCCCGCCGGGTTACGAAATGGGTGACCATGGCCGTGAGCTCCCGCCGGTAATCCGGCTCCACGAACAGGGTGGTCCGGATACTGCCCAGCAGGGCGCCGCAAAGCGTGAGGCAGAGAAGGTCCGTCGGTTCGCGGTACCGCGTCGGATCGATCTCGACGAGGCGGGACAGGATGAGGTGCATGATCCGCCTGTGCGCGGCGCTCGTCTTGGCGACCAGCTTAGTATCGTGGATCACCGCCAGCAGCATGCTTCTGCGCACCCGGCTGCGGGTGACGAAGGGCTCGAGCGCGGTCCGCACCGCCAGCTCGATCACGCCCTCGCCGGAGGAACACTCCGCCTGCGCCAACGGTGTCTGCGGCGGTGCAGCCAAAGCGACAGGCCCGGCAGGCCGGTCGGCCGCCAGGGGCGGATACTGCAACTCGCGCACCGGCAACTGCGCCGCGGGTCGGATCGGCCCGAGAGGCAACGCCAAGGTTTGGCGGCGGAGTTTCCGCTAAAGCATGTCTCCCGAAAGGGGATACCGGTTTCGGGAAAAAACATGCTGCAACAGAGAGCTAGAGCATGGTGCGAACAGGAAGGATCGCGACATGCTCTAGGCCGGGGCCAACGCCCCGAGACATAAGCCGGGCACGCTTGCCTGAACAGGCGCGAAAGCCCGGCGGCGGCCCGAAAGGGCCGTGGACGGCTCCACCTCGTCCCACCTGGGTGAAGCCGTCCTACTCGTTTGGGTTCGCCCTTTCACGAGGCCCGGCGCTACAGCCGGTCCAGCCCCTCCAGAACCCCGTCATAGGCCCGCGCGCGAGCTGTTCGTCCGAGATGCAGTAGGGCGGCATCAGGTAGACCGTGGGCCCGAGCGGGCGGATGTTCAGGCCCTCGTTCAGGAACCAGTCGCGCAGCGCCTCCCCCTCGGCGGTCTTGTAGCTGCCCACGCTGTCCGTGAGCTCGAAGGCGAGGACGCGGTTCCACTGCTCAAGGCTGCTAGGGAATGATTGTAGAGGAGCGGCCGCCTCGGCCAATCATGCGGGGCAGCGTGTCGAGGCGGCCCGCGCCAAACTCAAGGTATGCTCGTGTCCAGCGTACGCTGCTCTCATAGGGGTCCGAGCTGAATGATGCGGGGGAAGAATGCGTCAGAGTAAATGGGTAGTAGGTGGACTTGCATGTCGGACGATTTCGTACGCTGCCATCCGGACCAACAGGGCACCACTTCCGTTTTGCGTCGACTGCCGCCCAGGCTACGCCCTGTCGAAAGCAGTTTATGGCGCGGTAGGCAGGTGCGATCACTTCGCGGCCATCGGCCGCGGCGATACCCCAGCGGCCATTCCGAGAAATTAACTTAGCCTTCCCGGCACACGCCAGCACCCTTTCGCGCTGAAGATGCCTAATCGAGCGCACCTGCCCGGTAGCGCCAATCCAATTGCCACGATCTGAATCGATGACCTGAAAGAAACCGGGGTAACGTGAACTTGGAATTATGCGATCGACCTGCGGCTCAAGGGTGAATTTGCCTTGCGTGTTGATGATACCCCATTTGCCACCGATTTGAACAACCCCGTGCTCACCAACGAACCCGTGCACATTGTCGAACGAGGGTGGATCAGCGAGCAACCGCCCTTCCGCATCTATGTAACCCCACTTGCCTTTGTACTTGACGGGCGAAGGACGGTCGCATGGCAGCCGGTGGGGGCCCCTGTCCAAAAGATACGGCACGGTTCTTCTATCGCTGGCGTCAACCACCTCATACTTTCCAGACCGGTAGCGAACCTTAACTCCGTCAGAGCATGAGCTGATGACCTTACCTTCTGCCGGATCAGCGACGATCCGCCCGCTTCGGTCGATTCCACGCCACATGCCGTCTACTTGCACGCGCACTAAGCCTTCGGGAAACTCGCGAACGACACGGTCGAAGAAACGACCGCCGACAACATTTCCGGCTTTGTCGACGATTCCTTTTCTGCCGCCTTTCCTGACGAGGCCAAAGCCATCGCGCCAACTGCCGAGCCACTCGAACTTCAGCGGGACAACAAGTGTCCCCTCAGGATCCACGGCACCCCAATGACGCTCTTTGGCCGGCCAGGTCGTACCTGTCGAGATTTCCACTGTCTTCGCGACAATGGCACGTTCGTCACTCAGTCGCTGCACGTGGTCGAACTGCGGTTCGACTTTCCAGCGCCCATCAGCGGCGAGCAGGCCGAAGGGACCTTTGTTGCCTTTGACCTCCGAGGCCCAGATAAGACCGCGTCCCTCGGCCTCAAAATGCTCTAGGTAGAATTGCGGTTTGCGCACCCATCCGGTTCGCATGTGGTAGAGACCAAATCTCTCTCTCAATAAGTCCCGGTCGGTGAGTTCGAGTTTTTCGAACCCTTCGTAGTGCACACGTCGCCATTCGCCTTCGACGACCAGAACCGTATCACTGGTGAACGGAATTGATCGCGAAAACTGTGGCCGCACGACCAATTCACCGCGCCGATCTATTATTCCAGTCTTTGTCCCAATCAGAACCTCGGCATGTCCTTGATAGAACCTGCCAACAAGATCGAAGCGCGGTTGGATCACAACCGTGCCCTGTTCATCGATGAAGCCATAGCGACCCTCGATGCGAACGCCTGCGAGCCCCTCGCTGAACTGGAACACGCGCTCAAATCGATTTGGAATGACCACGTTCTTTGTCTGCCGATCGACAAACCCACATAAATGGAACATGCCGCCGCAGTGCGGAACGAGGGGCGGCAAAGTCGTTTGTGCCTGGACCGAGGGCGAGCCCATTAGGCACGCGAAAAGCCACAACGTTGCGACCCATACTGGTCTCCACATTGAAGCAGCCTCCTGAACCTGCTGGTGATCAAGCGCCCGCCTATCGGCGATGATAAGAAATCATGCGAGCTAGATTTTGTAATTGGATGCCCTAAACTATAGGTCTTTCCTTCCAAGATCCCCTTAATTTGAGTCTGGATTGCTTGGGGAAGTAAGCGCTCAAGATAGCGGAGTTGGAACCGCTCCGAACCTCCGCCAATTGTTCGCCTGTGCCCAGCGAAGTTAAATAAATCTATCGAAAAATGCGCCTAAAGCCGGTCCAGCCCCTCCAGAACCCCGTCATAGGCGCGCGCGAGCTGTTCGTCCGAGATGCAGTAGGGCGGCATCAGATAGACCGTGGGCCCGAGCGGCCGGATGTTCAGGCCCTCGTTCAGGAACCAGTCGCGCAGCGCCTCCCCCTCGGCGGTCTTGTAGCTGCCGACGCTGTCCGTCAGCTCGAAGGCGAGCACGCTGCCGAGGGCGCGGGGGTGGGAGACCCGGGCGTGGGCGCCGAGCCGTTCCAGCGCCGCCTCGTGGGCGGCGGCGATGCGGGCGACGCGGGCGAGCGTCTTCTCCTCCTCGAAGAGGGCGAGCGACCTGAGCGCGACGGCGCAGGCCAGGGGGTTGGCGGTGAAGGAATGGCCGTGGGCGAACGCCTTGTCGAAGCTCGCGTCCAGAAAGGCCTCGTAGACCGGCTCGCGGGCGACCGTCACCGACATGGGCAGGTAGCCCGCCGTCAGCCCCTTCGAGAGGCAGACGATGTCGGGCACCACGCCGGCCTGCTCCATGGCGAACAGCGTGCCCGTGCGCCCGAAGCCGGTGGCCACCTCGTCGAAGATCACCAGCAGGCCGGCGTCGCGGGCCATCTCGACGATCTGGCGCAGGAATGCGGGCCGGCAGAAGCGCATGCCGCCGGCGCCCTGCATCAGCGGCTCCAGGATCACCGCGGCCGTCTCGTGGCCCTTGGCGTCGAGGGCTGCGGCGAAGGCCGCGAGCGCCTGCGCCTCGCGCTCCTCCCCCCCGTTGTCGCCGCGCCAGGTGGGGGCGTAGGGCAGGGGATGCACGGTGCACATCAGGCCCTCGAAGAGCGAGAAGAAGCCGGAGCCGCGCCCGACCGACATGGCGCCGACCGTGTCGCCGTGATAGCCGCCCTCGAAGGCGAAGAAGCCGGAGCGCCCGTTCTCGCCCCGGTTGCGCCAGTACTGGTAGGCGAGCTTCAGCGCCACCTCGACCGCCGTCGAGCCGTTGTCGGAGAAGAACACCCGGTTGAGATCGCCGGGCAGGATCGCGGCGAGCCGCTCCGCCAGATGCGCCGCCGGCGGATGGATGAAGCCGGCGAACATGACGTGCTCCATGGTCTCCGCCTGCTCGGCCAGCGCCCGGTTCAGCGCCGGGTGGGCGTGGCCGTGAATGCTGGTCCACCAGGAGGAGATCAGGTCGAGGATCTCGCGCCCCTGCTCGTCGAAGAGCGAAGCGCCCTTGGCCCGCACCACGGGCACCGGGTCGCGCTCCGTGGCGTGCTGGGTGAAGGGGTGCCAGACGTGGCGCCGGTCGGCCTCGATCAGCGTGCTCATGGGCGCCTCACCGGGCCTCGATCCGGCCGAGATCGATCTCCGGGCGAATGCCTTCGAGAGCCTGCCGGTCAAGCGGCGCGAGCGGCGGGATCTCGGCGATGACGCGCACCTGCCCGTAATCCTCGATGGCCGCCCGGTTATGCGGCGTCGGCGGCCCGACCAGCACCGCGCCCACGAGTGGCAGGCCGCGGGCGCGCAGGGCCTCGATCGAGAGCAGCGTGTGGTTGATGGTGCCGAGCGTCGAGCGGCAGGCCAGGATGGCGGGCAGGCCGAGCCGGGCGATCAGGTCGATCATGAGCGCGCCCTCGTTCAGGGGCACCAGCAGGCCGCCCGCGCCCTCCACGATCAGCGGGCCGTCGCCCGGCGGCAGCGCGAAGCGGTCCATCTCGATCTCGACCCCGGCCCGCCGCGCCGACTCGTGCGGCGACAGGGGCTCGGGCAGCATGTAGGCGCTGGGGTGGATCCGCTCGTCGCCGGCGCCCGAGAGCCGCTTGACCGCCTCGGCGTCGGTCTCGTCCTCGAGGCCGGACTGGACGGGCTTCCAATAGGCCGCGCCGAGATGCAGCATCAGCCAGGCGGAGACGACGGTCTTGCCGATCTCGGTGTCGGTTCCCGTCACGAAAAAGCGCATAATCGATTGTATCCGGTTGTTTGGGCGGCCGACTATTGGCGGTTCCGTGCGGCAGGGCAAGCCGCGAAAGTGACGCGCCGAGCGCGGCACGACGCAATGGTGCGGAGACGGTGACGATGCAGCGCCTGTTTCTCCTTTTGGCCCTGGCGGCGGCTTGGGCGGTCGTCCTGCCGGCCGGCGTGCAGGCCAAGACCTTGCGCATGGCCTACGCCGCCGCGCCCGCCTCGCTCGATCCCCATGCCGAGCTCTCCGCCGGCACCCTGCAGCTCTCCCATCTGGTGTTCGACCCGCTGGTGCGCTGGACACGCAAGCTCACTTTCGAGCCGCGGCTGGCGGAGCGCTGGGAGCGTCTGAACGCCACCACCGTGCGGTTCTATCTGCGCCGCGGGGTGACTTTCCATTCCGGCAACCCGATGACCGCCCGGGACGTGGTCTGGACGATCGACCGCCTGAAGCGGAGCCCCGGCTTCAAGACCCTGTTCGCCCCGCTCGCCGCCGCCCGCGCCATCGACGAGCACACGGTGGACCTGGTCACGGCCAAGCCCTATCCGCTGGTGCTGAACTTGGCGACCCTGGTCTTTCCCATGGACTCCGCGTTCTATTCCGGCGTCGACGCGGGCGGCCGCCCTAAGGACGATCAGGGCGGCAGCTTTGCGGCGGCG
>JAKSBI010000216.1 GCA_022361215.1 Hyphomicrobiales bacterium
GTTCCGCGCCGTCCGTACGTATACTCCCGGTCGCGGCTTTCGAGCGATTCGACCGTGGGATAGAGCACCGTGGAGCCACGGTATACGGGGGTGTTCACGAAACCGTGCTGCTTCGAAGGGTCGCGCCCGGAATGGATCAGATGGGTGCGGTCTCCCAGTGATTTATCTTGCTTTTCATTTGCCTTGGACATGGCGTGCCCTCGTCGTTACCGTGCGCGCCGGTTTCGCTAATCGCCGCGGCGCCGTCAAGTCCTTGACCCGTCCCGGCGAATTGCATGAGATAGCCGGGCAGCCGATGCTGTGCCGATCGGCGCCCGACAGGGATGGATCGCCTCACATGGGGGGCCGGATTCGCCGCTCCTGCTGTTTCCGGAGCCGCCGGGTCGAGATCAGCCAACGTGAGGCGTCACGAGTTCTGTTTTGTGAGGAACAGCAATCAATGAAAACAAGACTTGTCGCCGCGTTGATTGGCGCTGTTCTTGGCTGGAATGCGCCGTCGGCCGCCGCGTCGACGTTGCAGGAGGTCAAGGCGAAGGGGTTCGTCCAGTGCGGCGTACATGAAGGACTTCAGGGCTTTGCCGCCGCCGCCGACAACGGCGAATGGCAGGGCATGGATGTCGACGTCTGCCGCGCCCTGGCGGCCGCCATTTTCGGCGACCCCAAGAAGGTGCAGTTCACGCCGCTTTCGGCAGAGGAGCGCTTCACCGCACTGCTCAGCGGCGAGATCGACGTGCTTGCCCGCAACACCACATGGACCATGACCCGCGACACCAAATACGGTCTGAACTTCGCGGGCGTCACCTACTATGACGGCCAGGGCTTCATGGTCCGCAAGAAGCTCGGCATCTCCAGCGCTCTGGAGCTGTCGGGCGCGACCGTCTGCATTCAGAAGGGCACGACCACGGAGCTGAACGCAGCGGACTTCTTCACGACCAAGAAGATGCCTTACAAGCTGGTCAGCTTCGAGAAGGCCGACGAGACCCTGCAGGCCTATGACGCCGGGCGCTGCGACGTCTTCACCTCCGATGCCTCCCAGCTCTATGCCATGCGGCTGAAGCTCACCAATCCGGACGAGCATATGGTGCTGCCGGAGATCATCTCGAAAGAGCCCCTCGGCCCGGTGGTGCGTCAGGGGGACGATCAATGGTTCAATCTTGTCAGATGGACCTGCTTCGCGATCCTGAACGGCGAGGAGTTGGGCGTCACGAGCCAGAACGTCGACGCCAAGAAGAGCTCCTCCAATCCCGCGATTCGGCGGCTGCTGGGCGTCGAGGGCGAGTTCGGCAAGATGCTCGGCATCGAAAACGATTGGGCCTATCGGATCATCAAGATGGTCGGCAATTACGGCGAGATCTTCGAGCGCAATGTGGGGGAAAACTCGCCCCTGAAGATTGCGCGCGGCGTCAATGCGCTTTGGAGCAAGGGCGGCATCCAGTACGCGCCGCCGATACGTTAGGGATATCCTTCGATCGACCCCGGCCTCGCGAATCATCACTTGAGCGCGGGGCTCAAAAGCCGTCAAATAGGGGGAGACATGGGAGGAGTCATGACTGGCGACACGACCACGGCGAACGGCGGCAACGGCGCGCAGGGCGCCGAGGCCACGCAGGCGGCGACCGGTGCGAAGATGCGGATCAGCGACGAGGTCGCGATCGACATCACCACCATGCACAAGTGGTACGGTCAGTTCCACGTGCTCAAGGATATCAATCTCAAGGTCATGAAGGGCGAGCGCATCGTCATTTGCGGCCCTTCGGGCTCAGGCAAGTCGACGCTGATTCGCTGCATCAACCGCCTGGAGGAGCACCAGCAGGGCAACATCGTCGTCGACGGCATCGAGCTGACGGACGACCTGAAGCGGATCGACGAGATCCGTCGCGAAGTGGGAATGGTGTTCCAGCACTTCAACCTGTTCCCGCATCTGACGATCCTGGAGAACTGCACGCTCGGCCCGATCTGGGTGCGCAAGATGCCGAAGCCCGAGGCCGAAGAGGTCGCCATGCACTATCTCGAGCGCGTCCGCATCCCGGAACAGGCCGCCAAGTTCCCGGGCCAGCTTTCCGGCGGCCAGCAGCAGCGCGTGGCGATCGCCCGGTCGCTGTGCATGAGCCCGAAGATCATGCTGTTCGACGAGCCGACCTCTGCGCTCGATCCCGAGATGATCAAGGAAGTGCTCGACGTCATGGTCGATCTGGCCCGCGAAGGCATGACCATGCTGGTGGTGACCCATGAGATGGGCTTCGCCCGCGAGGTGGCGAATCGGGTGATCTTCATGGATGGCGGCGAGATCATCGAGCAGAACGCGCCGGAGACCTTCTTCTCTAACCCTCAGCACGAGCGCACCAAGCTGTTCCTCAGCCAGATCCTGCACTGACGCAGCGTCTTTCCCGAGCGCGCGCAGATTTCAGCCTCGCCTCGAACGCCGATTCGATTCAGCGCCTATAGGATTGTCGGTGAGGGGGCGGTGTTTCGGTTAGGCGGTCCGCGTCACTGCGCCCAGCGGACGGCTCCCGGCAGCCGTCCGTACAGGGCGGATAATAGAGTCGTTCGTGACGCTATTACTTCTTCCCGCGCCGCCGCCCGAGACCCAGCTTCTTCGCAAGAGCGGACCGGGCCGCCGCGTAGTTCGGCGCAACCATCGGATAATCATGCTGCAACCCCCACTTCTCGCGATACTCTTCGGGCGAGAGATCATATTGGGCGCGCAGATGACGCTTCAGAGATTTGAACTTCTTTCCGTCCTCGAGACAGATGATATAGTCCGGCGTGATCGATTTCTTGATCGGTACGGCCGGCTTCAGCTCTTCCTTCAGAGGCTGAGCGCTTTTGATCATCACCTGGGTCAAGGCATCGCATACTTCGCCAATAACAACAGGAAGGTCGGCTGTGATGACCTTGTTGTTGCTGACATACGCGGAGACGATATCGGCGGTCAGCTCCACCACGCCGTTACCATCGGCAGCTTCCCTCATGGGATCACACTCCTTGTTTTCCGGGCCATCATCGCCATATGGCGACAAGGCAGATCTGCCATTTGCTCGCGGTAGCATTATCACTACTGTTGGTTGCAATCACAACACCAAATTCATTAGAAAAAGGTCTAAATATTGATCGCGGCAGGCCGGCGCGCACAAAATTTGGCCTAATCGATTGTGAACTTTGATGATTCGATGTTTAGCGCGGCGACAAGGCGTCACTGAGCCTATATCCAACTCCCGTGACGTCGACGGCATTCGTTGCTGTCACGGTCTTCGGCTGATTGGATTGCGGGTAGAATCAGTCGCGAGGCGCAGATCGATAGTCTGCGCGAGGGTACTTCTTTAGCGCGTAGGACAACAATTATTTCAACCGATGGTTTAGATGGGCAGGGATTCGTCTGCGCCCCATTCGCTCCACGACCCGTCATAGACGGATGTATTGCGGTGCCCGAGGATCGCCAGGGCCAGCGCCAATATGCTCGCCGTGACCCCGGAGCCGCAGGTGGTGACCACCGGATTGGCGAGATCGACGCCCGCCGCGGCGAAGATCGCTTTCAGCTGCGGGGCGGACTTCAACGTTCCATCCGCGTTCAGCAGAGCGCCGTAGGGCAGGTTCAACGACCCCGGGATATGGCCCGAGCGCAGGCCGGGCCGGGGCTCCGGAGCGCGGCCTTCGAATCGTTCCACGGCCCGTGCGTCCACGATCTGTGCCGACCCGTTGCCGGTGATGGCGAGAACGTCGTCGCGGTCCCGCACCAGCTCCGCCTTCCGGCGGGACGTGAAGTGCCGTTCCGTGCGATGCGCCGGCGGCCCGTCTTCGAGCGGTCGGCCTTCAGACTTCCACTTGGTCAGGCTGCCGTTCAGGACCGCGACCTCGTCCACGCCCATGACGCGGAACGTCCACCAGACCCGCGCCGCCGAGAACAGGCCCGCGCTGTCGTAGCAGACGACCCGAAAGCCGTCGCCGATGCCCATGCGCCGCATGCGGGAGGAGAA
>JAKSBI010000889.1 GCA_022361215.1 Hyphomicrobiales bacterium
AGCCCCGCGAGCGGGTGCGGCAAACGCCCCAGGACCCCGAATCTTCTATCGACCTCCGGTCCCGTACCGAGACTGGAGACATGTGCGGATGCGTGCGGAGAGGGACCATGAGGAGGAGACTTTGCGTCGGCGTTCTGGCGGTGGGACTGGCGGCCATGCTCGTGCTGCCTGAGGACACTCTGGGTCATGCGGGCAAGCGGGATTGGTACGAGGCCGATGACGGCTGCTTCATCATCTCCAACTCCCATCACGGCTTCAGCAAGGAGAGCGCGGTGGTTCAGTCGCAGGAGGGCCTGGAGAAGTTCTTCGAGGAATGGCGGCGCGACCGGCACTGGAGCAAGGCGACCATGCGCATCGAGGCCGCCAAGGCGACGCCCAGGCCGTCGCTGCGGTCCGGTGTCGCAGAGGAGATGATCCTGAAGCCGGATGTGGTCACCGAGAGATCGTATACGCAGTGCTGGGAAGGCGTGATCTGGCCCTATGTCTGCACCTCCGGTGCGAAGGTCTGCCGACGATAACGCCCGCACCCGGGCGAGAAATCCGGGCTGGATTTGTGAGGGCCTGCCGCGCTATGCGTGGCGCAGCCTTCCGGCCCAGCGGGTCGAAGGCGGGTGCAGTGGCGACGAATGGGTCCCGTGCAAGACCAGGACACCGGGGACAGGACGAGCAGGCTCCGCTTCTGGAGGGCTCTCAAGCGAAAGCGCTATGCCGGCTGGGCGCTCTATTTCTGGCACGGCATGCGCACGCGTGCCTGGCTCAATCTGCTCAGGCGCAACCGGTTTCGCACGACCCTGACCTGCTTGCCGAACGTCATCTCGGTCAGTGTCTTCGCGCCGTTGAACTCGCTCCTCTATCGGCTCCAGGAGCTTGTGTTCGCGCGCCGGCTGAGAGGCTACGAGCTGCAAGAGCCTCCGGTTTTCGTCATCGGACATTGGCGGGCCGGCACGACCTATGTCCACGATCTGCTGGCCTGCGACCCCGAGCTCGGCGCACCGACCACCTATCAGTGCTTCTTTCCGAGCCACTTTCTGCTGACCGGTCCGCTGGCCCGCTTCTGGTTCAACCTGTTTCAGCCGAAGACCCGGCCGCAGGACAATGTCGCGGTCGGTTTCGATCGCCCGCAGGAGGACGAGTTCGCGCTCTGCAATCTGGGGCTCGGCTCGATCTACATGACCTGGGCGCTGCCGCACCAGGGCCCGGTCGATCTGGACTATCTGTCGTTGCGCGACCTGAGCCCGGCGGAGCGGCGGAACTGGATCGAGACCTTCCTCTGGTTTCTGCGCCGTGTGGCCTATCGCCAGAAAAAGCGCTTGGTCCTGAAAACCCCCCAGCACACCGCGCGCCTGCGTCTCCTGATCGAGCTCTTCCCCGACGCGCGCTTCATCTATATCGCGCGCAACCCGCTTACGCTCTTTCCCTCGACCATGCGCCTCTGGAAGTCCATGAACTCCATCCAGGGACTGGAGAACCCGCCGCGCGACGACCCCTGGCTGGAGCCGTTCCTGATCGACCTCTTCATGGATCTGTTCCGATACTACGAGGAAGATCGCGCCCTGATCCCCGAGAACCAGCTGATCGAGATCGCGTACGAGGATCTGGTGGCCGACCCGAAAGCCGAGCTTCGCCGGGTCTACAAGCACCTGGACCTGGGGGATTTCGCCCGCGCCGAAGCGGCGGTCGATGGCTATCTCTCCCGCACCAGGGACTATCAGACCAACGCCTACGAGCTGCCCGCTGAAAAACGCGCCCTCATCCTCGAGCGCTGGGCGCCCTATATCGAGCGCTTCGGCTATCGGCAGGCCCTGGAGCGGACGCCGGAGCGCGTTGGAGCTGGGGGCGGGCCGGCAGTCTGAGCGCGTCTTCCCGGGCTAAAGCATGACCCCCAGGGAGCGATCCAGCGTGTTACATCTTGATCGATATCAATCTACTCGAGCGCACATGGCGTTACGGTCGGCCGCGTCCCAACGGGAGGTTCGATCTATGTCGACGATGATGAAAGCGGCTGTGTTCGTTGAGAAAGACCGTATTGAGCTTGACGAAAAGAAGATTCCCGATGTCGGCCCCAAGGATGCGCTGATCAAGGTGACGACCACCACGATCTGCGGCACAGATGTCCATATCTTGAAAGGGGAATACCCGGTGGAGCGGGGTCTGACGGTGGGCCATGAGCCTGTCGGGACCATCGAAAAGCTCGGATCGGCGGTGGATGGCTACTCCGAAGGCCAGCGGGTCATTGCGGGTGCGATTACGCCGTCGGGCGTGTCGAACGCGTGCCTCTGCGGTCAATGCAGTCAGGACGGAGCGGGCACGACGCATGGGTTCAAGCCAATGGGTGGCTGGCGGTTCGGCAACACGATCGATGGGTGCCAGGCGGAATATCTGCTGGTCCCGGATGCCGAGGCGAACTTGGCTCCTGTCCCCGATCATCTGACCGACGAACAGGTGTTGATGTGCCCCGACATAATGTCGACGGGCTTTGCCGGGGCCGAGGCCGGGAAGATCCGGATCGGCGATACCGTGGCTGTCTTTGCGCAAGGCCCCATAGGCCTGTGCGCGACGGCTGGTGCGAAACTAATGGGCGCCACGCGGATTATTGCGGTAGACGGCAACAAGCAGCGGCTGGATATCGCCAAGAAGATGGGCGCCGATGACGTGGTCGATATCAATGACGGCAACCCGGTCGACGCGATTCTCGAAATGACCGACGGTCGCGGTGTGGATGTGTCTATCGAGGCGCTGGGCGTCCAGGAGACCTTCCAGAACTGCCTCGAAGTGCTCCGACCCGGCGGCACGTTGTCGAGCCTTGGTGTCTATTCCGAGGACATTACCATTCCGCTTGCGAGCTTTCATGCCGGGCTGGGCGACAATACCATCGTGACCTCGCTCTGCCCTGGCGGGAAGGAACGGATGCGGCGGCTGATGGCTGTGATCGCGAGCGGTCGGGTGGACCTGAACGCAATGGTCACCCATGAGCGCAAGCTCGATGACATCGAAGAGGCGTATGACCTTTTCTCCAATCAACGCGACGGTGTGCTGAAGGTGGCGATCAAGCCGCACTAGGGTCTACAGACCTTAGTTCTCCAGGGTCTCGGTCCGGGCGCGGAGCCAGACGTCCTTCATCGCCATGATGCGCCGGTAAGCGTCCTCGATACGCCGCTGCGGGATGGTGCCGTTCGCCACGGCCCGCTGGATCATCGCATGGATCCGCACCGCCAGGTTCGGATCGCTCTTCACGGTGTTGGCGTAGAGCAGAATATCGTTGCCGGCGGCGACGGCCCGGACCAGGGCATCGCGAAACCCGAAATTCTTCCGGATGGCGCCCATCTCCATGTCGTCGGTGATGACGACCCCCTTGAAGCCGAGGCGCCGGCGCAGCCAGTCGCGGATGGCCTTGGACGACAGCGTGGCCGGCTGGCCGGGGCCGTCGGAGAAGGTGGGATGATAGAGGTGCCCGACCATGACCATGGCGACACCGTCGTTCCGGGCCAGCTGCCGGTAGGGGATCAGCTCGCTCTCGGACCAGTTTCGCGAGATGTCCGTGAAGCCTTTGTGGCTGTCCGTCAGGCTGCTACCGTGACCGGGAAAGTGCTTGGCCGCGGTTACGACCTGACGCGCCCGGTGCGCATCGATGAAGCTCTGCGCATAGCTCAGCACCACGTCCGGGTCGCGGCCGTAGCTCCTGCGTATTCTGCCGATGATCGGGTTGCGTGTGCCGGTGATGTCGAGATCCACCACCGGACCGAAATTGAGATTGATGCCGTTTTCCGCCAACTGGCCGGCCATCTTCGCGTAGATCACGGTACGGGCCTTGTCGGCGGAGTAGTTGGCGGCGACCGACTTTGCGGAACGGGTCGACGCAAAGCCGTTCCTGTTCCTCAGGCGCTGCACCCGGCCGCCCTCCTGGTCCACGGCGATCAGCGGCGGCGGCCGCCCGGCGGCGGACCGCTTGAGAAACCGCGTCAGCGCCCTGAGCTGCGCCCGGCCGGTGATGTTGTGCTCCAGCAGCATGACGCCGCCGATCAGGCCGTCGCGGAGCTGACCGCCGACGGCCTTGACGCCGGCGGACTTGGTGCCGGTGCCGCGGAAGCCCACCATGATCATCTGACCGATCATCTGGTCGAGGGGGGCCGAGATCCGTTGCCGCGATTGGCGCGCCGGCACCGCTGCCGGCGGCTTCGCCGTTGTCTCGCGGTCCTGCTTCCTGGCGCGGTTCGGCGTCGCCGCCTCGCCGCTTTCAATGTGGACGTTGCCGCTCTGCGCCGTCGCCACGATCGGCAGCGTAGACGCAACCGCGACGCTCAGCACCAGTGCAAAACACTGCCTCATATCTCCCGGCCTTCCGGTTCACGATCCTTGGAGCCCCCGCTTGACAACCGCCAAATACAGGATAGAGACCTTGACCGCAAAGGCCATTGGAGGCGATTTTGAAAGTCGCCCGGCCTTGGCGGCGCTTTTAGCGTGGCGCGCCGCCGGAAGACCCGCGACGTCAAACTCGGGTCAGGATGTTATGGGCACTTGTCTGTTTGCGTAGCCGTTGCGGCCTGATCGCTGCTATTCGAGTGCGGAGCCGTCTGCATGAGACGATTGGTCCTCATCATCGGCCTGCTCGCCGCCGGCGTCGGCACCGCCGTCGCCGCGACGGACAAGGCGTTGCTGCATGCTCGGGAGGGCGCGGCGGCGCTCCTGCGCGGCAAGTATGAGCGGGCGATCGCCTCCTACAGCGAGGCCCTGAAGTCCAGGAACCTGCAGGACCCGCGGCGCGCCAACATCTACAACGACATGGGCGTGGCCAAGTGGCGCCTGAAGCGCGCCAAGGAGGCCATCCAGGATTTCAACGAGGCCATCGAGCTCTTCCCCGATTACGCCGTCGTCTACAACAATCGCGGCAACGCGCTGATGGACCTCGGGCGCCCGGACGAGGCGCTGAGCGATTTCGACCGCGCCATCGCGTTGGCACCGGCCTACGGCGTCGCCTACAACAACCGCGGCAATGCGCTGTATGCGCTGGAGCGCATGGACGAAGCCTTGAAGGCCTACGCCAAGGCGACCGAGCTGCTGCCCAACAACGCCGTGCCCTTCAACGGGCGCGGCAAGGCGCAAATGGCCAGCCGGCGGCCCTTCGGTGCCATTCGGGAGTTCACCCGCGCAATCACCCTCAACGGCAAGTACGCCAGTGCGTATAAGAACCGCGCGCGGGCGCTGGTGAAGCTCGAGCGCCACGCCGCCTCGGCGAAGGATTTCACCCAGGCGATCGCCTTTTCGCCGCAGAGCGCGCGGCTCTACATCGCCCGCGCGGACGCCTACGCTGTGAACAAGAGATACAGCCTGGCCGTCAGGGACCTCTCGAAGGCCATCGAGCTCGAGCCGGAGTCCGTGGAAGCCTATCGCAAGCGCGGCGCCATTCACGTCAAGCTGAAGCAGGCCAGCAAGGCCCAGGCCGACCTCACCAAGGCGATCGAGCTCAAGGCAGACGATGCCCGGGTCTATGCGGACCGTGCGTTGAACTACCTGCGCCAGGGGCTGAGAGAGGAGGCGCTGGCCGACGCGACCCGGGCGCTGGAGCTTGCGCCGAGGACGGTCAAGGCGCTGCATGTGCGCGGCCGGATCCACGAGGCGCTCGAGCGCCCGCAAGAGGCTGCCGCCGACTACCGCACGGCCATCGATGTCGACCCGAAATACGCGGCCAGCCTGGCCGCGCTGAAGCGGCTGACAGGAGAAGTGCCGGTGCCGGCGTCCGAGCCCGAGGCGGCGACCGTGGGCGAGCCCTTCAAGGGCTGGGTCGTCACCCGGACCGCGCAGGGCGGCTACGTGGCCACCAACAGCCGATATCCCAAGCTGCGCGCGCCGCTCGAGATGTACGGCAAGGGCGAGCCGCGGATCCTCGACTGGTACATCTCCAGGACCGGCATCAAGGGCATCGGCGTGCTCCGCTACGACGCCGGCCGCTCGACCGACGATACGGGCAAGACGCTGGAATATGCGGCCATCGTCGATCTCTGGCGGCCGCGCGTGGCGGCCATCGAGCCCTATAGCTGGGGCGAGCAGCGCGCGACATGGAGCTGGCAGGTGGCCTCGGTCGTGGTGACGGATCCGGCCGGTGTGGCGAGCGAGGTCAAGCTGCGCAAAGCGCCGCGCCCGCCGCAGCAGCAGGTCGATCCCCAGAGGCCATGGTACGGCGACGACTGGCTGGCCGGCCGTCCGGTGGCGCGTAACCGGGCGCGAGGCCGCCAGCGGCCGCGGGGGGAGCGCCGACGCGGCGGCGGCTTCTTCGGCTGGCTGCTGGGGAACTAGCACCGTATTCCCTTAGCGCCGGCCGGCTCTCGGCGGGCTTGATCGCAGGCCCGCCTTCCTGGAAGCTTATCTATCCATGAGGCAACCTCAGGCGGAGCCGCGCGTGTGCGGGGGGCGTGGCCCGTTTGGCTAGGCAATGGAGGGCATCCCATGGGCCGACGCCTGTTCCTGTCTGCGCTGCTCGCTCTGCTGCTGTCGGTGCCGGATAGCGCCAGCGCAAAGATCCTCGCCCGCATCGATATCTCGCAGCAGCGGCTGCATCTTTTCGTGAACGGTAAGCGCGCCTATAGCTGGCCGGTCTCCACGGGGCGGCGCGGCTACCGCACGCCGCTCGGCTCGTTCCGGCCGCAGCGTCTCTATCGGCGCTACTACTCGCGCAAGTACCACAACTCGCCGATGCCCTATTCGGTCTTCTTCTACGTCGGCTACGCGATCCACGGCACGACCTATCTGCGCAGCCTCGGCCGGCCGGCTTCCCATGGCTGCATCCGGCTGCATCCGGCTGCATCCGCGCAACGCCGCCCTGTTCTTCAATCTGATCCAGCGCCATGGCCGCGGCAGCACGCGTATCGTGATCACACGTTGAGGGAGGGGAGACGCTCCGGACAGACGAAGGCCCGGCCGATGCCGGCCGGGCCTTCGCGGAAACTGGCTCCCCGGGCCGGACTCGAACCAGCGACCCAGCGGTTAACAGCCGCTTGCTCTACCAACTGAGCTACCGGGGAATGGAGCGCTCTATATCGTGGGCCCCACTTGACGTCGCTATAGCAAAAGCCGGCGCCGTTTGCCAATCCTTCGATGAGCCGCGCGAGGATGTCGCTGCGGACGGCGCTTGCGCCGCGCTCGACCAGTCCCTACGTCCTGGTGCGACAGTGTGCGTTGTCTGTTCGGGAGCCGACCTCAAGCGATGAAACCGAAGATCCGATTCGGCAATAACCATGTGCACCTGCCGCGCTCGCGCCTGCTGCGCCTCGTCATCGGCGTCGGGCTGGTGCTGGGCGGCGTGCTCGGCTTTCTCCCTGTGCTGGGGTTCTGGATGATCCCGCTCGGGCTCCTGGTGCTCTCCGTGGACCTCCCGATCGTGCGGCGCTGGCGGCGTCAGCTCGTGGTCTGGTGGGGACGGCGGCGCGGCGATGCGCCGCCGGGCAATGGCACCGCGCCGGACAAGACCTGAGTCGGTGTCGCGGAGAGTCGTCGAGAGGTTTGGAGGCCACGCCCGGAATCGAACCGGGGTATACGGATTTGCAGTCCGCTGCGTCACCACTCCGCCACGTGGCCGGTCCAGGGTGCGCCGCCGTCGGTCGCGAGGGACCTCGGCGCACGCCTTTGACGCTCAAGGGGGTGTGAGCGCGGAGACATATAGCAGGCTGTCTCTCCGCTCACAATCTCGTGCGTTGTCGGAAGAAATGGTCTGGCGGGCCATCTGTCAATAGGGGGGACGCGAAGATCGCTGCGAAGTCTCGTCGCGGTGCGGCCGATGGCGGTTTCCCGGCATCCGCAAACGACATTTTGACGCTGGCGGCGGACCCCCCGTTTGGCTAAGGTCGCGACCGCGCCGCGAGGCGCCGGACCGAAAGGCGGCGGCGGAGACAGACGGATGAGCGACTTCGCGACGGCACGGCTGAATATGGTCGAGTCCCAGATCCGGCCCAACGAGGTGACGGACGGGCGGGTCCTGCAGGCCATGGCGGAGATCCCGCGCGAGGCATTCGTGCCGTCCTCCATGCGCACATTGGCTTACATGGACCAGGAGATCGTCCTGCACGGCGCCGGCCGCGACGGCCCGGCGCGGCATCTGATGGCGCCGATGCCGCTGGCACGGCTGATACAGCTTGCCGAGATCGAGGCGGGCGATCTGGTGCTCGATGTGGGCTGCGCCACCGGCTACTCCACCGCGGTTCTGGCGCGCTTGGCCGAATCGGTGGTGGGGCTCGAGTGCGATGCGGGCCTTGCCGAGACCGCGGGCAAGACGCTGATGGAGTTGAGCGCCGACAACGCGGCCGTCGTCAGCGGTCCGCTGCCGGAGGGCTATGCGGAGGAGGGGCCCTACGACGCCATCCTGCTCAACGGCTGCGTGCCCGAAGCGCCCCGGTTGCTATTGGACCAGCTCAGGGACGGCGGCCGACTGGTCGCCGTGCTGGCGGAGCGCGGCGCCGGCAAGGCAACGCTCTTTCGCAACATCGCATCGGTGATCAGCGAGCGGCCGGCCTTCGACGCCGGCGCGCCGGCGCTGCCCGGCTTCGAGCGGCGCGCCGAGTTCGTCTTCTGATCGCCAGTATCCCGCCCGGCCTATCCCTCGGCGCCGACCCGACGACCCGGCCTGTCGGCCATCGCAGCTTCGAGGACGGGCAGGAAGGCCCAGATGTCACGGTTGATGTTCTTCAGCCGCTTTACGGTGTTGGAGATCTCCTTCATCCGCTTCTCGTCGAACTCCTTCACCGTCACGAGCTTGAACTCCTTCTTCGACTCGACGATCCGCAAGACGTTGGTGTGGGTGATCTCCCCTCTCTCGTTCACGTCGTAGATGCAATGGTTGAACTCGTTGCGCACGCGCGTGCAGCGGTTGAAGCGCTCGATCAGGCGGTCGATCTTCTTGATCGCTTCGGGGTCGCCGAGCTTCGCCTTGGCGAGCCGGCGGATGAGGTCGAGCCGGGCCCGCGTCGTGTTCAGCGTCACGAAGATGATGGCGGCGGAGTTGAAGTCGGTCTCGAGCAGCAGCATCAGGATGTAGATGAACATGCTCTCGTTGTTGGACCAGGAGAAGATCAGGTTCCCGATCAGGGCCAGCTTCTGGGTGCGCTGGGCCGCCGATTGAGAGGCGACGGCCTCGAGAGAGTCGAAGTCCGGTTTCGGTGGCAATCGCGAGTTCATGGTCGGCCATGTCCTACGGGAACCAGCCGATGTCACGATGCCGGGCCCAAGCGACGCTCTCGTCTCGGACAGGGCACGAGAATCGCGCTGGCTATGACAGATCATAATCTGTAACAGTTATAGGGGGAGAAATGGACTCCCCATCCTCTCGTGACCGGGAGCGCGGACACCTAGAGACAGGCGATCGCTCGCTCCGAAACGAGGGGTCGGATTTGCGAGCGTCGTCGATCGAGGTTGCTCGGTGATCAGGCGGGAGCCACCGAGGCGAAAAGATGTTCGATCTTTGGAGGGCAGCGAAAGCGCGTCGCAGCGCAGCGCGGACCATCCGCCCGCTGGTGGACCTGAGCCGGCAGCGGATCGGGGCGATCCCGGACGAGGCATGGCGCGCGCCCTACATGATCGGGTTCCTTGGCATGCTGATCACCCTGGTCGCCGAGCAGGAGACCGACGGGCGCATCGGCAGCGAGGGGCTGGCCCTGGCGCAGCTCGAGGCGTGGTCCGACATCACCGGCGTCTCGGACGATCTGGTGGGCGAGGACATGTGCCTGCTCAGCGCCAACGACGATCCGGACTTTCAACTGGGCTGCAACAATGCGCGACGTTTCATGAGCGTCTTCACCGGCATGCACGACCCGGCCGATCCGGAGATCGCCGAGCTCTACGAGTCGAACGACCTCCTGATTGCGCAGACCTACGTCCAGTCGCCCGAGCAGGCCGGCGCTTTCGGCAAGGGCGGTGACCTCGCCGCGGCCATGTGGAGCCGTTTCTTCGACGAGTGTGTCTGCTGATCGCAAGGCGCCCGCCACACCGCAACGCGAATGTCCACAGGCCTAAAGCATGTCTCCCGAAAGTGGATACCGGTTTCGGGACAAAAGACATGTTTCAACAAAGAGCGAGAGCAATGGCGTGAATCAGAATGATTGCGACATGCTCTAGCGCGCGATTGGCGCGTACCCAGCGCCACTGTGACGAATCTCACATTGCCGCCCCGCAAAGTTTGCTATCAAGACGCGATGGTTTGGTTGCAGAGCAGCCGCTGCCGGCGATGGTCAGCCGGACGGGTTTTTTGAAACTCGGCTGAAACAAAATTTGATCGTTCGCATACGGCAGAATCTGCTATGTGTGCCTCGCGAGAACGACGGCGCGACCCTCTGACGGCGCGCACACGACGTCTGAGCAATTTTATCTACAGGGCTGAAACGAAAATGACAAAAAAGTGTCTCAACCTTGTCAGAAAGATGTGATACGGTTAATGATTGGCTAATGTCGCGCTGGTTCCCAAAAGAGCGCGGCGTCAGCCATCGGCACGATGTGACGTGTAGCAGAGTGCCACGTGAGAGTATGTGGGTGTAAGGGGCGTACTGGATGGCAGCAAGCTAACTCGCAGACGTTAGGTGAGCCAGGCGGTCTTGCTTTGGCCCGTCCGCCGGGATCTCGTCACCTGACAACTCCTGAAATCGAGCCTCTGAGCCTCTGAGCCTGTGGTCCCGCTAAGCCGGGGTCACAGCTTGGGGGACTGGCCCGACCTTAGCCGGTCGATGACGGGAGAGCTGCGAGCTGCCGTGACCCGACGGTACGTCCCCCTTTGACTGGCCTTTGAGACGGTTCCGCCAGCCGGCGGAGAACGGAGAGAGATCCGAATGTCGGATAGAAGCCAGAGAGGGAGGTGCCGACCAGAATCTCCATTCCAATCCATATGTTTAAGGCAATTCGGCCGGGAGGCGCTTGGCGCAGAGCGAGCGTGCTTCGGTCCGGGTTCTCTTGAGACGATTTTGTAAGCGCATCGCAGCAGGACACATCGATCGAGGGCTCATGGACGTGCAGCGTGACATGGGCGGTGTGATCGCCGGCGAAGAAGACAGGCGGCCACCATCCGTTCAAACACGAGACGCGGACTGCGAGACCGAGACGAGACTCCAATGCGATGCTCCTTAGATTGTCCGGCCGATCGAAACGCGACGCTTGTCGCGGAGGCAGATTGGCCAACTCCAGTGAAACGGAGACATCCTTATGGATAGACTCACTTGGATCTTCCCGCAGGTCTTCTTCGAGAAAGAAGGCGGCGGCATCGACGTCCCGTCCGAGCCCAGCGAGGAATCGGAATCGACGGTGACCGACGTCGAGGCGTCGCAGAGCAACGACCTCTACGACAATGACGACCTGGCCGATCGCGATCCCGACGGCGACTCCAATTCTGCCAAGGTCGTCAACGACGGCACGCTGACGCAGAACATTACAGCGTTCGGCGGCACGGCCACGACGCAGGACGGCATCGACGGTGCCCTTGGCGACGCCAATGTCGGCGACGACTATTCCGCTACCGGCGAGGCCGATGCCTCCGCGGATGCCTCGGCCTTCGGCGACATGCTGCTGCAAGACATCGAGATGGGCTTCAACGAGCAGGACAACGCGTTTGACCTGGACATCGTTGGCGGCGACTCGAACGAGTATCTGGTTGGCGGCGATGACTTCTCGGGCGAGGTGGGCAGCGACGGCGCCAATCAGGACACCACCTACACATATGTCGATGTCGACCAGGACAACTATCTGGAAGACAAGGACGACATCGAGGACCCGCTGGTCCTGAACGACGGCGTTGTCGACCAGTTCGTGACCGCAGAGGGCGGTTTTGCCACGGCGCTCGACGGCATCGAGATCGATGGCACCAACAACCTGGACATCGTCGCCGGCGACAACGCGTCGCTCAGCGGCTCGACCAATGCCTCGGCGGATGCCGTCGCTTCGGCCGAGCTGATCGTCCAGAACATCGACACCGGCGGCAACGAGCAGCGGAACACCGCCGAGACGTCCATCGTCGGCGCCGACCAGAACGTCGTGTCCGTCGGTGACGACATCGTCTCTTCCGATCCGGGCGTGGACCTCGCCTCGTCCGGCGACGGCTCGACCTACACCGAGTACGAGAGCGACCAGTCGAACGACCTGGACGATCGGGACGAGATCAACGATCCCGAAGTCCGGAACGAGCAGGATGCCGGTACCGGCTTCGCTGGCGAGTTCCCGCCCGGCTCGCCGGGTGATGGCGATTCGCCTGGCCAGGTCGTCACGGCGCTCGGTGGCGAAGCCTTTGCCGATGACGGCATCGACATCGAGATCGACGTCGACATCGAGGCGACGGACGACAGCGTCTCCCTCGACGGATCGTCCAGCGCTTCGGCCGATGCCACGGCGGTCGGCGACCTGATCACCCAGAACATCAACACGGGTGGAAACCTGCAGGTCAACTCCGACTCGACGCACATCGTCGGCGGCAACAAGAACGTCGCCGAGGTCGGCGATACCGCCGAGTATGTCGGAACGGACCCGGCTGAGGCGGATGCCTTTGCCGCGAGCTGGATCGATGTCGATCAGGACAACGACGCCAAGGACCAGGACTATATCGAGGATCCCGAGGTCGTTAACGAGGAGTCCGGCATCGGCAACGAGGCCGCACAGCTCGTCGAGGCGTTCGGCGGCACGGCCACCTCGAGCACCGGCATCGACGATGACCTGGCTATCGGTCTGGATCAGGTGACCGCCGGAGACGATATCTCCATCGACGGATCGTCCAGCGCCACGGCGGATGCCGGGGCCGACGGCGATCTGCTCACCCAGGATCTCGACACCGGCGGCAACCGCCAGGTCAACGCGGTCGAGTCGTCCGTGGTCGGAGCCGATCAGAACCTCGAGGACATCGGTGGCGACGACAACTCGCCGGTGGCCTTGACATCCGAGGCGACGGGCACGGCGGCGACCGACTACGACATCGAGCAGGACAACGAGCTGAAAGATCAGGACGAGATCTGGAATCCGGAAGTCCGCAACGAAGGCGATATCGCCCAGACCGTAACGGCCGACGGCGGGTTCGCCGATACGGGTGACGACGGCGACGGCGTCAGCGAGCTGGGCGATGCCAACTTCACGGCCGGCGACAATGTCGACATCGACGGCTCGTCCAGCGCCTCTGCCGATGCCACGGCCTTTGCCGAGCTGATCACCCAGGACATCTCCACCGGTGGCAATGGGCAGCTCAACAGCGTCCAGGCGTCGATCGTCGGCGGCAACCAGAACATCTCCGATGTCGGGGATGACGAGACGGCCTCGGTCGAGACGCTCGAATCGTCGGGTGAAAGCTCGGCGTTCACCGATTTCGACGATGTCGACCAGCACAACGACATGTACGATGACGACATCGTCGACGACCCGCTGGTCGAGAACGGTGGACCGGGCTCCGAGGATGCCGCGCAGATCGTGATGGCGACGGGCGGCTTAGCCTTCGCTGACGACGGCGTCGAGATCGACGACGACAGCGACGGCTCGCAGGATGTCGTGATCGACGCTGGCGATAGCGTCAGCATCGACGGCTCCAGCAGTGCGTCCGCCGATGCCGTGGCCGTTGGCGATATGCTGACCCAGGATATCGTCACGGGCCGGAACGGTCAGGCCAACGTCTTCGATGCGTCCATCGTGGGCGGCGACCAGACCGACATCTCGGTCGGCGACGACGGTGTGCTGAGCAAGGCCGACACCTCGGATGAGGATGACGATGCCGCGACGGAGAGCCACTTCGACGTCGAGCAGAGCAACTGGCTCGACGACGAGGACTTCATCGACAACCCGGTCGTCAACAACGACGCCGGCGACGAAGAGGTTCCCGTCTCCCAGGAGGTGACGGCGATCGGCGGCGAGGTTTTCGCCGAGGACGGTGTCGACCTCGACGACAACACGGATGTCAGGATCACCACCGGTGACGATGCCTCCGTGTCGGGCTCGACGAGCGCTTCCGCCGACGCCACGGCGGTGGGCGAGCTTCTCACCCAGGAGCTGACCACCGGCGGCAACGCCCAGACCAACGAGTTCGACGCCTCGATTGTCGGTCTCAACGACACGTCCATCTCGATGGGCGGCGACGAGATTAGCGATCAGGACGCGTTCGAGTCGCTGGGCGGCGGTTCCGATGAGTTCGGCACTGTTTCGGAGTTCTACATCGACCAAGCCAACTCGATGTACGACGACGACACCATCAAGGACGCGGAAGTGCTCAACGACGGCGTGATGACGCAGGACGTCAGCGCCCTCGGCGGCTTCGCCGAGACCCAGGATGGTGTCGAAGGCACGGGTGAAGAAGACAGCGAGGCCGGCGGCACGATCATCGGCACCGATGTCGGCGACGACCTGTCGATCTTCGGCTCGGCCTCCGCATCGGCCGACGCCTTGGCCATCGGCGACCTGCTGACGCAGGACATCTCGATGGGCGCCAACTTCCAGGGCAACAAGGTTGACATCGGTATCGTCGGCGGCTCGAGCACGTCCGTCGACATCGGAGAGGACAACGAGTCGATCGTTTGACGCACGCATAAGGCCGCGGCCCCGGTCCTCGGATCGGGGCCGCGGCGCCACAAGTCTGCCGGTCCCCCGCTTCCGCTTCGGTGCGTGGGGACCGGTCCCAAGATTACGGGGGCAACGCCGCGATGCGGCGGCCGAGAACCGAACAGAGGCTTGAGGAGGTGTCGACATGTTTAGCCACGCATCGGAAGAGTTGATTTGGCATTTCGCCGGTTATCTGCATCTCGCCGAGGCGCTCAGCAAGACGCCGACCACCTTCAACAGCTACTATTCGAACAGCGAGGCGGAAGAGATCTTCGTGGCCGGGTCCGACACCGGCCCGGAAGCGAAATTCAACACCGGCGGGCTGAAGAACATGCCCGCGCCGACCGTCGTCGAGTTCGACGAGTCGACCGATATCCCGTTCGGTTTCTCC
>JAKSBI010000646.1 GCA_022361215.1 Hyphomicrobiales bacterium
CCGTGCGTCATCGCGTCAGGCCGCCCTCGGCTCCACGATCATGCGGCCGCGCATCTCCATGTGCAGCGCATGGCAGAACCACTGGCAGTAGTACCAGTGCACGCCGGGCGCATCGGCCTTGAAGGTGACCGAGGCCGTCTGCTGCGGGCTGACCTCGAAGGCGACGCCATGGTTGGTCAGCGTGAAGCCGTGGCTCAGGTCGTCCACGTCGTCCACATTGGTCAGGATGATCGTGACCTCGTCGCCCTGCTTGACCGTGAACTTCTTCAGCGAGAACTCCGGCGCGGCCGAGGTCATGTAGACCCGCACCTTGTTGCCGTCGCGCACCACCTTGCCCACGTCCTCCAGATCGACGCCGTCCTTCTTGGCCCATTGCCGGGCGTCCTCGAAGGTCGGATCGGCGCGGTCGTAGGTCTGGCGCGGATTGACCAGGTCGCGCGCCACGACGATGCAGTCGTGGGGCTCGGCGAAGGTCGGCCCGTCATGCACCAGCTTCATCTTGTCGCCGGAGATATCGATGAGCTGCTCGTTCTCGGGCTTCAGCGGACCGACGTTGATGAACCGGTCCTTGGAGAACTTGTTCAGCGATATCAGCCACTTTCCATCGGCCTTGTTGGTCTCGCCCATGGAGGCGTGGTTGTGGCCCGGCTGGTAATGGACGTCGATCTTGTCGAGGATCGGGTCCACGTCCTTGCCGGCGAACTTCTGACGCGCCTTCTCCATGCTCCACTTCACCACCTGGCTGTCCAGGAACAGGGTGGTGTAGGCGTTGCCGCGATTGTCGAAGGTGGTGTGCAGCGGACCGAGGCCCAGCTCCGGCTCGGCGACGATGGCGTCGCGGGGCTTGATCTTGTCGGCGAAGACGTCCGGCAGCTTGCGCACGTCGATCACCGACACGGTCGGCGACAGCTTGCCGTTGATCACGATGTGGATGCCGTCGGGCGACGTGTTGCAGCCGTGGGGCGAGTTGGAGATCGGGATGTAGCGGGTGTATCTCGACCCCTTGCGCCCGTCGAGCACCGGCACCCCGCCCTCGTAGGTCTTGTAGTCGCCGGCCTTCACGCCCGCCTCGATGGCGGCGATGTCGAAGACCACGGCCCAGTCCTGCTCGCTGGAGGTCATCTCCTCCAGGCTTACGCCTTCCTCGGAGTTGTAGCAGGTGGAGACGGCGTACTTGCCCTGATAGTCGGCGTCCACATTGTCCAGGTTGCCGTCCACGATCACCTGCCAGGCGACCTTCATGGTGTCGCCGTCGACCGCCGAGAAGATGGCGTGGTACTTGGACGGGTCGTCCAGCACCGAGCCGTCGTTGGGGATTGGGATGCGGTGCTCGCCATTGGCGAAGATGTAGCCGGTGCGCGGGTACTTCTGCGGACGCAGACCGTGGATGTCCGACGCGTTCGGGATCGAGACGATCTTATCGGTCTTCATGATGTC
>JAKSBI010000247.1 GCA_022361215.1 Hyphomicrobiales bacterium
CCGGTCGAGGACCGCGTCGCGAATGTCGGCGCCCCGGACCTCATAGCCTGCGCGAAGCAGTGAAACGGCGGCGCCCCACCCCATCGAGCCAAGTCCGACAACCGCCACCGTCTTCTTCGAGGTTTCGCCCATGATCGTTCCACGCCTTTGCTGTGTTTTGGGAACCCGCCCGTGCAGGCCGCCGGCAAGCATATCCGAAAAGGGTCGGGCCGAGCACATGCCGCACCGACCGACGTCGAGCGGGACGTCTAGAGCGTGTCCTGTCTAATGAAGCTGATCCGCCTCTCTCCCGTCATTCCCGCGAAAGCGCACTACTGTCCGGGATTTTGAGAGCGTGTCGATCTGCATGGCAGGCGCGGCCTTGGTTTCTTGCCTGCAATGCTGTGACCAGACAGCATTTCGGGTGGTCTGCTGGCCCTCGCTTCTTCGTCATGCCCGGACGTGATCCGGGCATCCATTCCACTGGCCCCTCAGCGAGATCGAGAGGCAAATGGTATGGATTGCCGGGTCAAGCCCATAGCTGTCCGGTTAAGCGTGTTAAGTGATTGAAATGCCTCAACTTGTTAGTCCCGTGTCCAGAGCGCCAGAAATCCAAGATTTCTAAGCTTTATCAACCGGTTATCAAATTTCTGAATTTCTAAACCGGACAGCTATGGGTCAAGCCCGGCAATGACGACGGTTAGATACGGGCTGCGCTCGAATCCCGGACACCACTGCGCTTTCGCGGGAATGATGGAGAAGGATGGGCCGCGATGTGGCCGATCTCTCGGATCGGCAACGCGACTCTCAACAGGCCCTAGTCGTCGCGATAGACGCGTTCGCGCCGCTCGTGCCGCTCCTGCGCTTCGAGGCTCAATGTGGCGATCGGCCGTGCGTCCAGGCGCTTCAGCCCAATGGGCTCGCCCGTTTCCTCGCAGTAGCCGTACGTGCCCTCGTCGATTCGCTCCAGCGCCTCGTCGATCTTGGCGATCAGCTTGCGCTGGCGGTCGCGGGCCCTGAGCTCGAGCGCGCGATCGGTCTCGGACGTCGCGCGATCGGCGATGTCCGCGTGCTGTTCGGATTCGTCCTGAAGATGCTGCAGGGTCTCGCGGTTTGAACGAACGATATCCTCTTTCCAGGCCAACAGCTTGGCCCGGAAATAGTTTTGCTGCCGCTTGTTCATGAAAGGTTCGTCGTTCGACGGCTTGTAGTGGTTCGAGTTTTTCCTTCTACCGCCCATGAGCTCCTCTTGCACGGGGTCGCTGATGGTTGTCGCCTAGTGTGCCCCACTCGCACATCGCCCGCCGTCCGTACGGCGGAAGCCCGCCTCGAACGTGCCCCGTATTTACGGATGCACGATTGCAAGTCAAGAAATCAGAAGGTCATGTCGGATTCGTGAAGTCGCGAGATCCGCCGTTTTCCGGCCCCTTTCAGGCCGCCGAGCGCTTCAGTTTCGCGAGTTCCACCCGGGCTCTCAGGTCGATTTCCAGCAGCACATCCTGCAGGCCCGCGTCGGAGTCGACCGATTCGAACGTCTCGACCATGCGCTCCAGCTTGACGATCTTGGCTTCGGACACATCGCCCGAAAGCACGCCGAGCTTCAGCTCTTCCAGCAGATCCAGAACCTTGCGCCCCTGCGACATGGCGCGGCGGCGGCGATCCTGTGCGTCGTCGACGGATTGCAGCGAGAGGATCGCGTCCAGGTTGGCGACCGCACCGGGCCCGGAGCGGAGACCGGCCGTGCGCTGCGACTCGCCTGCGGTGGCGGGGCGAAAGGTTGCGCCCTGGCCCGACGTGCGACGCGCAGAGCCCGTGCCTGCGCCAGTATCCGTTCGTCGCGCCTGGACTACCCGCATCTCGTCTCGTCCCCCAAGCCTTGATCCCCGCCGAACACTCTGGCCCGCCATGCTTAACGAGCGGTTAAAGGGGGGCAAATTCTGCCGCCCTGGCCGGAAGAGTTTGCTCAGCGGCGCGCGCCCGGAAACACGGCGTGTAAAAATATCTTTGAATATCAGCCCCTTAAGACCGGCGCAGAGCACGCAAATTGCTGGCATGGAATTCGCTTTGCCTGGTGTCGAACGGATGAGCCATGGGCAGATCCAGGCCCTCGGGAGGATATGTGTGACACGTGAGAGAGAAAGACCCTCGGACCGGCGGCGGGCCCGCCCCGCACTTCGGCTGATCGCGCTTGCGGGCCTTGCCCTGCTGGCGCAGGCCGCGCTCGGCGCCGCCGAGGCCGCCTCGCGGATCAAGGATCTGGTCGACTTCGAAGGCATCCGCGAGAACCAGCTCGTGGGCTACGGCCTTGTGGTCGGCCTCAACGGCACCGGCGACGGGCTGCGCAACTCGCCTTTCACGCGCCAAAGCCTGCAGGCCATGCTGGAGCGGCTCGGCATCAACACGCGGGACGCGGATCTGCGCACCGCCAACGTGGCCGCCGTCATGGTCACGAGCAACCTGCCCCCCTTCTCCACCCAGGGCACGCGCATCGACGTGACGGTGAGCGCCCTCGGCGACGCCTCCAGCCTGCAGGGCGGCACGCTGCTGGTGACGCCGCTGCACGGCGCCGACGGCGAGGTCTACGCCGTGGCCCAGGGCTCGCTGGCCATTGCCGGCTTCCGGGTCGAGGGCGAAGCGGCCTCGATCACAAGGGGGGTGCCGACCGTCGGGCGCATCTCCAACGGCGCCATCATCGAGCGCGAGATCAAGTTCGACCTCGCCAAGCAGCGCTCGCTGCGGCTCGCCCTGCGCAACCCGGACTTCACCACCGCCAAGCGCATCGCCATCGCCATCAACGCCTTCACGGGCACCAGCTCCGCCAGGCCCGTGGACCCGGCCACCGTGCAGCTCGACCTGCCCCAGAGCTACAAGGGCCATATCGTGAAGCTGCTGATGGAGGTCGAGCAGCTTCGCGTGGAGCCCGATCAGACGGCGAAGGTGGTGATCGACGAGTCCACGGGCATCATCGTCATGGGCCGCGGCGTGCGCGTCAGCACGGTGGCGATCGCCCAGGGCAATCTGACCGTGACGGTCACCGAGACGCCCCAGGTCAGCCAGCCGGCGCCGTTCTCGGAGAACGCCGAGACCGTGGTCGTGCCGCGCACCCGGGTGACCGCCGACGACGAGGCGGACAACAAGCTCGCCGTCATTCGCGAAGGCGTGTCGTTGCGCGAGCTGGTCGACGGGCTCAATGCGCTCGGCATCGGTCCGCGCGACATGATCGCCATCCTGCAAGCCATAAAGGCAGCCGGTGCGCTGCAAGCCGAAATCGAGGTGATGTGATGGACGCCGCCCTCTCCTACAGCTCCGCCAATCTGAGCGCGCAGTCGAAGGCCATCATCGGCCAGCACCCGGGCAAGAACGCCGGCGGCCTGCACGCCAAAGCGCGCGAGGCGGCGGAAGAGTTCGAGACCGTTTTCATGACGACCATGCTCGAGGGCATGTTCTCCGGCCTGAAGACGGACCCGCCCTTTGGCGGCGGTCACAGCGAAAAGGTCTACCGCTCGCTGCTCGTCGGCGAGTACGCGAAAGAGATGACCCGCAGCGGCGGTGTCGGTATCGCGGATCACGTTTATCGGGAAATCCTCGCCGCCCAGGAAGGCGCCAGCCAATGACCACCATGACCTCTGACACCGCCCCCCAAGACGCTCCCGCCCGCATTGCGACGCCGGAAGATGCCGATGCGCTCTGCACCCGCGTGCTCGGCACCCTCTCCGACCTGGTCGGCGTACTCGACCGCGAGACCGACCTGCTGCGGAAGAACCGGCCGCAGGAGATCACGGCGCTGCATGCCCGCAAGTCGGCGCTCAGCACCGCAATGACCCACGACATGGCGCTGCTCAAGCGCGACGTCGACTACATCAAGATGGCCGCGCCGGAGCAGATCGAGGCCATCAAGGAACGCCAGTCCGCGTTCCAGAAATCGCTTGCGGCCAACTATGACGCCCTGGCTGCGATGAAGGCGGTTTCGGAGTCGCTGCTGCGCACCGTCGCCGATGCCGTCGGCGCGCGGCGCGGAGGACCCGAGGTCTATGGCAAGGATGCGGGGCTCGGCGGCATGACCCAGAGCCGCCCCGCCGCCATCTCGGTCGACACGACTCTCTAATCTCTAATGTACCCGTGGCGTCAAAAGGCCCGACGACCCCGCAGCTCTTCCGCCCGAAGGCGAAGCCCGCGCGGTCAAAGCGAACTGCATATGGATCATGAGGACAGCGCCCGAACCTGCCGCCCGAGAGCCGGGCAACCGTAAGACCAGACGCAAGGCCCTCCGGCTTGCGAAGAAACGCGCCCGCCAGGAGACCGATCTTCCGTCATCCCGCACCCAGCCCGCCGGCCCTCTGGCGGCCGATGGGACGGCGCAACGCAAACCTCGCTCGGCCGAGAGGCGCGATCGCACCCTTGCACGCGGCCGGACGCAACACGCGCCGGAGGTCGCCGCCCCCGGCCCCCGCGAGCCGGGGGCCCGGGCTCGCAGTCTTTTCGAGCAACGTCCCGGCGCGGCGCTCGAGCACGTCAGGGCCGCAGCTCGCCTCGAACGGGAAGGCGATCTGGGCGCGGCCTACGCCGCCTACAAGACGGCCGTCACCCTCGCGCCCGGCAATTACGCGCTCTGGCAGGCGCTGGGCCAGTGCCTGATGCGGATCACGGAAGCCGCCGGCGCCATTGTCGCCTTCAAGCGGGCCATCGCGCTCAGGCCCGACCTCGCCTCGCTCCATCTCGCCCTGGCGCAGGCCTGCTATCGGCAGGGCGACCACCGCGCGGCGCTCGCCGCCGTCGACAGGGCCCTGGCGCTGCGGCCCGATCTCGACGTCGCCCATCTGGAAGCCGGCGGCCAGCACCAGGCGCTCGGCCATGTCGAAGAGGCGCAACGCAGCTTCCGGCGGGCGCTGGCGCTCAATCCCCGTCTGGCCGAGGCCCATTACCATCTGGCCACCATGGGCGAGACGCCGGCCGAGGCCAGGGCCGACCTCGCAGCGCTGGACGCGATCATCTTTTCGAGGAAAACGCCGCCGGATCAAAAGGAAGCGGGCTATTTTGCGGCCGCCAAGCTTCACGAGCAGCTCGGCGACCACGACCGGGCCTTCGAGGCCTATACGCAGGCCAACGCGCTGGTGCGGCAACGCTGCGCGTTCGACCGGGCCGGCTTCGTCGAGCTGGTGGATGCGCTGATCGAGGCCTTCCGTCCGGATGTCTTCGCGGCGCTGCGGCCG
>JAKSBI010000111.1 GCA_022361215.1 Hyphomicrobiales bacterium
CCGCCCATAGACCAGATGCCACGTCACGCGCGCGCCGTGCTCGCGGTCGAGGCGGCGGAGCGCGGTGCGGAGCGCGCCGGGCGTGAGCGGGCGGTAGCCGGCCCTGGGCTCGGCGGCGCCGATCGCCTTCATGCGGTTGAGGAAGGAGACGGCGCTTCCGAAGGCGATGGTCATGCGCTCTTCGTGGACCACGCCGGGGAGCGCCGGCATCTGGACCGTGCCGTCCGCCAGGCCTTCGGCGGCGAGCGCCGCACGCCACTCCGTGAAGCCCTCAGGGCCCAGCGTCGCATAGACGAGAGAGCCGCCGGGCCGGAGCAGCCTGCGCAGGCGGGCGAGCGCGTCGACGGGATCGCTCATCCATTGCAAGGCCATGCTGGTGGCGATCAGGTCGAAGCGGTCCGGCAGCTCCGGCGCCTCGGCGTTCATCAGGGCGAAGCGGATGGACTGGCCGGCGCGCGCGGCGACGTTGCGGCGGCAGACCGCCAGCATCTCGGGCGCCAGATCGGTCACCAGGAAGCGGCCCTGGCGGTAGGCGGCGACCAGCTTGCGGGTCAGCAGGCCCGTGCCGCAGCCGATCTCGAGCACGTCCGGCGCGCGCCCCTCCGGCAGGAACGCCGCGAGGCGGTCCGCCACGTCCGCCTGCAGCGTCGCGTGGCGGTCGTAGGTGTCGGCGCGCGCCGCGAAGCGGGCCGCGACCTGGGCGCTACGGCTCAAGTCCACGCAGGAACTCCTCGATCTGCTCGGCGCACCATTCGGGCTCGGTCAGCGGCAGGCCGTGACCGCCGGTGGGGGTGGTCCTGAGGTCGGCCCCGGCCCACATCTCGCGGCTCGCCGCGTAAGGCACGACGGTATCGTCCTTGCTCGCCAGCGCCAGCACGGGACAGTCCAGCGTCCGGCGCCTGTCGCGCTCGTCCCAGCCCGCGAGCCAGTCGAGCCCGGCCTTCAGGGTCGCGATGTCGGTCGCCTCCCGATCGGCGAAGACGCCCGAGCCGCAGGTCCGCCAGAAGGCCCGGAGCTGCGCCTCCGGATTGCGCTCCATGCCGCTCTTCATGGCGTCGATGGCGCCCGCGTCGGCGAAGGCGTGGAAGCAGTCGAAGCCGGCGATGCTGACCAGCGCCCGCATGGCCCGCGGCCCGTGCTTCAGCAGCCAGAGCACGCCGAACGAATGCCCCACATAGACCGCGTTCTCGGGAAACCGGCCGACGGCGCGCGGCCCGTTGCGCACGAAGCCCAGATCCAGAAAGACGGGATCGCGGTGCGCCAGCCGGGCGGCCGTGCGCTCCCA
>JAKSBI010000413.1 GCA_022361215.1 Hyphomicrobiales bacterium
CTCGTTCGGGTTGATGTCGCCCATGGGAGTGATCGCCTGGACCATGCACGCCTGGGCGCAGAGGTGGCAGGGATCGCCGCAGTTGCGGTAGCGCTTCAGCCAGTCGAACATGGCCAGCCGGCCCGGTATGGCGAGCGCGGCGCCGAGCGGGCAGAGATAGCGGCAGAAGAAGCGCTCGACGAAGAGCCCGACGGCAAGAAGCGCGACGGCGAACAATACGTAGGGCCAGCTGCGGTCGAAGCGCAGCACGATGGCGGTCTTGAAGGGCTCGATCTCGGCGAGACGCTCGGCCAGCGCCAGCGAATAGACGGAGAGACCCAGCAGCGCCAGGAAGATCAGGTATTTCACGGGCCAGAGGCGCTCGTGCAGGCCCCAGGGGACCGCGAGCTGCGGGATCTTCACCGCCTTGGCGAGCTTGTTCAGCAACTCCTGAAAGGCACCGAACGGGCAGAGCCAGCCGCAATAGGCGCCGCGCCCCCAGAACAGCAGCGAGGCCGCCACCGAGCACCAGAGGATGAAGATCAGCGGCTCGAGCAGGAAGTACTCCCAGCGGAACTCGCCGATCAGCGCGTTGGCGAAGACGAAGACGTTGACCACCGAGAGCTGCGCCTGGGCGTAGAAGCCGATCCAGACCAGGGTGAACAGCAGGAATCCGTTGCGCACCCATGTGGTCAGCCTGGGGTAGCGCACCAGCACGTTCTGGAAGAAGAACAGGACGGTCAGAAGCGCGATGGCGAGCGTCAGGACGACGATCGGACCGGTCTTCTGCTCCCAGATGCGCATCCAGAGCTCGGTACGGGCCGCATCCGCGGCGCTTGCGGCTTTGGGCGCCGCGACGGTGTCGGCCGCGGGCGGCGGCTTCGGCGCTTCGACGATGACGTATGCGTCGGGCAGCCGGTAGCTCAGCTCGAAACTGGTGAAAGCCTTGTCGAGCGCGCCGACGGCGCGCGGCACCAGCAGTTGCAGGCGCCAGGGCTCGGCCGGGTCGAACCTGGCCGTCTTCGGCGCGCGGAACAGGCCGACCTCGCGGAACCGCGGCGCGCCTTCGGCTCGCACATCGCCGAGCCGCTTGTGGCCGCGGTCGCGGAAGCGGAAGGAGGTCTCGCCCTGGATCACCTGGATGCGGTCGAAGATGCCGCCGCGCACATAGCCCGAGCCTTTGAAGGAGAAGGGGCCTCTGCCCATGATCAGGAAGGCCGCCTCGCCCGGCTTCAGGCGCTCTTGCAGGGTCTTGTACTCGGCCTCGCTTAGGAGGCTCTGGGCGACCGCGGGCACCGCCAGCGAGGCCATGTAGAGCTCGATGAAGACGTCGTCCGGGGCGCCGGGTTCGGGCCGCGCGACGGCGCGCGCGTCGCCCGCCTTCTCGAAGGCCCGGTTGATGTCGCCGACGGTCAGCTTGAGCCGGCGCACGGAGCCCTCGCCGATCAGCCCGAGCCAGTCCTGCACCTTGCCGGCCGAGCGGTTCACGGTCCGGGTGACGCGCGCCTCCGCCGTCGCCGCCGGCAGGCCGCCGAGCCCGAGCGCGCGGGCAGCGGCGAGACTGGCGCGCCGGATCGAGTCGTCGATCACCAGCACCGTCACCGTGGCGCCCGAGACGATATCGACGTCGGACCCGGTCCGGCCCGTGGCGGCGCTCTCGATGATGTCGCGGCCCGCATAGCCGTCGACGAAGGCCACGACCTTCTCCTCCGGCACGCCCGCGAGCACGATCGGCTCGGTATGCCGGACCAGCTTGGCGCCGGTGATGCGCCCCTTGGGATCGAGGCCGATCAGCACGTCCATGGGCTTGCCCGAATAGCCGATGGCGTCGGAGAAATCGGTGTTCAGGAAAACGTAGCCGACGACGCTGCCACCCTTGAGCGCCTGCACGATGGGCTTGCCGGGAACGCGGGTGCCGAAGCGCTCGGCGGCGGGCACCAGCTTCTGGACGGACTGGCCCGCGAGAAGCTCGTCAAGCGCATCCGCGACCGCCGCCGGAACGAGCACCAGGGCCGCCGCCGCGAGAACTGCTGCGAACAGCGTTGGCCGGATCCATGCCGGTGCGGGACAAGGCTGGCCTTCGGTCATCGACTACTGGCTGACCTGCGGATTGAACCTTGACCAGCTCTAGGCGAGCCGCATCGCCGCCACCTTGACTATTGTCAAGCAAAGGCCCCGACAAAGGGCCGAGATGCGGGCATCGAGCCCATCCGATACGGCGCCGGACCGGAGCGTCCGCCCTCTGCGCCCCGGACCGCATCCCTCCCGCGCCATCGCCGCCGGATCCACAGCGCTTAACTTTTGTCAAGGCGAGGCCCGACGCGCCTTGACAGACTTGCCGAGGAATTGGGCAGCCCGCCTGGGCGGAGAGTGGCGCTTTGCCGGCGCGCCCTGCCTGCGTTCGGTGGTCCGCGCGGCGGATGGGCGACCATCGAAGCGGCCCCGGCGAAGCGCGAGAAGGGACGGAGAGATGAAGGAAATCATGACGAAATCCATGACCCGCAACATTTTCTACGGCGGGTCGCTGTTCTTTGTTGTCATCTTCGTGGGGCTCTCGATCCACAGCCACCTTTACATCGTGAACGTCTCGACCGCCTCCAAGCCGCTGACGGAGAGCGTCGCCGCGGGCAAGCGCGTGTGGGAGGTGAACGCCTGCATCAACTGCCACACGCTGCATGGCGAAGGCGCCTATTTCGCGCCCGAGGTCGGGAACGTGATGACCCGCTGGGGCGTCGTCGACGATCCGGAAGACGCCTTCGAGACCTTGAAGGCGTGGATGGAAAGCCAGCCGACGGGCATCGCCGGACGGCGGCAGATGCCGCGGTTCGATCTCACCGATCAGGAAATCCGCGCCCTCGCCGACTTCCTCATCTGGGCCGACAAGACCGACACGCAGAACTGGCCGCCCAACGAGGCCGGCTGACGGAATTCCGATCGCGGAGGATCGAACGATGAAATACGAGTCGCAAAAGATAGCCTTGATCTACTTCGTCGCCGCGCTGGTCTTGTTCGCGGTGCAGGTGTCGGGCGGCCTGCTGGCGGGCTGGATCTATATCTCGCCCAACACCCTGTCGGAGCTGCTGCCCTTCAACATCGTGCGCATGCTGCACACCAACTCGCTGATCGTCTGGCTGCTGCTGGGCTTCTTCGGGGCGGCCTACTTCCTGCTGCCGGAGGAGGCCGAGCGCGAGATCCATTCGCCCTTCCTGGCTTACCTGCAACTGGCGATCCTGCTGCTCGGCACCGCGGGCGTGGTCGTGACCTACGTCTTCGACTTGTTCCACGGCAACATCCTGCTCGGCAAGGAGGGCCGCGAGTTCATCGAGCAGCCGCTCTGGGTGAAGCTCGGGATCATCGTTGCCGCGCTGATCTTCCTCTACAACGTGACGCTGACGGTCCTGAAGGGCAAGAAGACGGCGATCTCCAACGTGCTTCTGATCGGCCTCTGGGGCCTGGCGCTGCTGTTCCTGTTCGCGCTCTACAACCCGGAGAACCTGAGCCTCGACAAGATGTACTGGTGGTACGTGGTGCATCTCTGGGTCGAGGGGGTCTGGGAGCTGATCATGGCCGCCATCCTCGCCTATCTGCTGCTGAAGCTGACCGGCGTCGACCGCGAGGTCGTGGAGAAATGGCTCTACGTCATCGTCGCCACGTCGCTGATCACCGGCATCCTCGGCACCGGGCACCACTACTACTGGATCGGCACGCCGGCCTATTGGCAGTGGATCGGCTCGATCTTCTCCAGCCTGGAGGTGATCCCCTTCTTCCTGATGATGGCGTTCAGCTTCGTCATGGTCTGGAAGGGCAGCCGGGACCATCCTAACAAGGCCGCGCTGCTGTGGTCGCTCGGCACCACCACCGTGGCCTTCTTCGGCGCCGGCGTCTGGGGCTTCATGCACACGCTCCACGGCATCAACTACTACACCCACGGCACCCAGATCACCGCCGCCCACGGCCACCTCGCCTTCTTCGGGGCCTATGTGTCGCTCAACCTGGCCATCTTCACCTATGCCTTCCCGATCCTGCGGGGACGGGATCCCTACAACCAGGTCCTGAACATGGCCAGCTTCTGGCTGATGACCGGCGGCATGGCGTTCATGACCTTCGTGCTGACCTTCGCCGGGGCCATCCAGACGCACCTGCAGCGGGTCCGGGGCGAGTACTTCATGGATGTCCAGGACCAGCTCAGCCTGTTCTACGTGATGCGCTTCGGCTCCGGCGTGGTGGTGGTCATCGGCGCGCTGCTGTTCATCTACGCCATCCTGGTGCCGAGACGCGAGCTGGTCGCTCCCGGCAAGCAGGCCGCCTTGGAGCCGGCGGAATAGGCCGATGCAGACACAGCAACAGACGGAGGGGGCGGCCGCCCCCTTCTACCTGCCGCTGGCGGACGAATGCGAGCTGTTCGCCGCGGCCTTCGAGAACCGCATGCCGCTGCTGCTGAAGGGCCCGACCGGCTGCGGCAAGACCCGCTACGTCTCGCACATGGCGGCCGCGCTCCAGCGGCCGCTCTTCACCATCGCCTGCCACGACGACCTGACCGCCGCCGACCTGGTCGGCCGCTACCTGCTCAAGGGCGGCGAGACGGAATGGGTCGACGGTCCCCTGACCCGGGCCGTCCGCGAAGGCGGCATCTGCTATCTCGACGAGGTGGTGGAGGCGCGCAAGGACGTCACCGTCGTGCTTCACCCGCTGACCGACGACCGGCGCATCCTGCCGATCGAGCGCACTGGCGAGACGCTCGAGGCCGGGCCCGGCTTCATGCTCGTGGCCTCCTACAATCCGGGCTACCAGAACATCCTGAAGACCCTGAAACCGTCCACCCGGCAGCGCTTCCTGGCCATCGAGTTCGACTTCCCGCCGCCCGAGCAGGAGATCGATATCGTCTCGGCGGAGAGCGGCCTGGCGGCCGACAAGGTGGCGCCGCTGGTCCGCCTGGCCGGCAAGCTCAGGGCGCTCAGGGGCCAGGACCTGGAAGAAGGCGCCTCGACGCGTCTCGTGGTCTACTGCGCCTC